>JALSIK010000158.1 GCA_026990045.1 Chromatiales bacterium
GTAGGGCGGCACCGCGCAGCGATGCCGCCGTCCGACATCGCCCAGCCGTCGGCTTTCGCGGTGCTCAAGCCGACCTGCGCCTCCACCGCACACGAAAAAGCGGTCCCCTCTCCCTCAGGGAGTCCGTAGGGTGCGTTCGCCCTGCGAACGCACTGCGCAAAACCCGGATCAGTCAATCCCGTAGGGCGGCACCGCGCAGCGATGCCGCCGTCCGACATCGCCCAGCCGTCGGCTCTCGCGGTGCTCAAGCCGACCTGCGCCTCCACCGCGCACGAAAAAGCGGTCCCCTCTCCCTCAGGGAGAGGGACAGGGTGAGGGGATAAACACAACCCTCAGCTCAGCAATGCCACGCTCTTGGCCTGGGCGTACACCCTGCGGCCCGGCGCCAGTTCCAGGGCCTCGGCCGACTTGCGGGTGATGCGCGCCAGCAGCAGCACGCCGCCGGCATCCAGCCGCACGGTCACCTGGGCCGGGCCCGCCGGCGCCAGCGCCTCCACCGTGGCCGGCACGATATTGAGAATACTCGTGCCCGACTGCCGCTCCAGCGTCAGGCTCACGTCGCGCGCCGCGATGCGCAGGCGCACCGGCTGTCCCGCCGGCAGCGCACAACCTGTCACCGTGAACCGCCCCGCGGCCGAATCCAGGTACGTCAGCCCGTAGCGATCATCATGGCCCGCCACCACGGCCTCCACCAGGGCCTCGGCATCGGGCCCCAGCGCCAGCGGCAGGTCCAGCCGGGTGAGCATCTCCGCAACGGGACCGTGGCCCCGTATCCGCCCGCCGTCCATGAGCACCAGGTGATCCGCCAGCCGCGCCACCTCGTCCGGGGCATGGCTCACGTAGATCACGGGCACGGCCAGCTCCCGGTGCAGCCGCTCCAGGTACGGCAGGATCTCCCGGCGCCGGGCCAGGTCCACCGCCGCCAGCGGCTCGTCCAGCAGCAGCAGGCGCGGAGCCGCCGCCAGCGCCCGGGCGATGGCCACGCGCTGGCGCTCGCCGCCCGAGAGCTGCGCCGGCCGCCGGTCCAGCAGCGCCTCCAGTCCCAGCAGCGCCACCGCCTCGTCCAGGCCCACGCCGCCGCCGCGCGGTGCCCGGCGTGCAGCATAGTCCAGGTTGCCGCGCACGCTGAGATGGGGAAACAGGCTCGGCTCCTGGAACACGTACCCCACCCCGCGCCGGTGCGACGGCACGAAGCGGCGCCCGTCCTGCCAGGTCTCGCCGTCCACCCGCAGCAGGCCGCCGGGCGGCCGCTCCAGGCCGGCGAACACCCGCAGCACCGTGGTCTTGCCGCAGCCCGAGGGCCCGAACAGGGCGGTCACGCCGCGCGCCGGGACCTCGAAGGCCACGTCGAGATGGAAGCCGCCGCGCCGGAGACGAAAGCGCGCCTCGATGCTCATGCCGCCACCAGCCGTGCGCGCCGGTTCAACGCGTACACCGCCAGCAGCATGACGAAGGACAGGCCCAGCAGCAGCGCGGACAAAACGTGGGCGCGGGCGTAGTCCAGCGTCTCGGCGTGATCGTAGATGGCGATGGAAGCGACCCGGGTCTCGCCCGGGATGTTGCCGCCGATCATGAGCACCACGCCGAACTCGCCCACCGTGTGGGCGAAGCCCAGCACCGCGGCGGTGAGAAAGCCGGGCCAGGCCAGGGGCACCGCCACGGTGAAAAAACGATCCAGCGGCGAGGCGCGCAAGGTGGCCGCCACCTCCAGCGGCCGGCCGCCCGTGGCGGCGAAGGCGTCGCGCAGGGGCTGCACCACGAAGGGCAGCGAGTAGATCACCGAACCCACCACCAGCCCGGGAAACGTGAAGGCCAGGGGACGCCCGCCCAGGGCCGCCAGCAACGCCCCCACCGGGCCCTCGGGCCCCAGCGCCACCAGCAGGTAGAACCCCAACACCGTGGGCGGCAGCACCAGCGGCAGGGCCACCAGCGCCTCCACCACCAGCTTCCAGCGCCGGCGCGAGCGCGCCAGCCACCAGGCCAGCGGCGTCCCCAGCACGATCAGGATCAAGGTGCTCACCCCGGCCAGCTTGAGCGTGATGGCCAGGGCGGTGATGTCGGCGGGCTCCAGCATCAGGGCAGATGGTACCCGTGCGCGCGAATGATGTCGCGCCCGGCCGGCGAGCGCAGGAAGTCCAGGAAACCCCGCGCCGCCGGCCGCTCCTCCAGCAGCACCGCCTGCTGGCGGATGGGCGCGTACTCATCCGCCGGCACCTCCCACCGGCTGCCGCCGGCATCGCGCACCTGGGCCAGGGCCACGAAGCCCAGCCCGGCGTTGCCGCTGTGCACGAACTGCAGGGCCTGGGCCACGTTCTCGCCCATGACCAGCCGCGGCCGCAGGCGCCGCCACAGGCCACGACGTTGCAGCACCTCGCGCGCCGCACGGCCGTAGGGCGCCAGCCGCGGGTTGGCCAGGGCCAGGCGGCGGAAGCCGCCCTCCTCCAGAACCCGCCCGGCACCGTCCACCCGCCCCGGCCGCGGGCTCCACAGCACCAGGCGGCCCAGGGCGTAGGTGAAGCGCGAGCCGGCCACCGCCCGGCCCTCGCGCTCCAGCCGCGCCGGGCGCTCGTCGTCGGCCGCGAGAAACACGGCAAAGGGGGCACCGTGGACGATCTGCGCGTAATGCCTGCCGGTGGAGCCGAACGCCAGCCGCACCCGGTGACCCGAGCGCCGTTCAAACCCGGCGGCCAGGACCCTCGCCGTCTCGCGAAAGTTGCTGGCCACCGCCACGGTGACCTCCCCCGCCCCGGCGGGACCCGTGGCCACCAGCACGGCGACCAGAACCAGCATGGCCAAAAACCGTGCCTGCGAGGCCGACGGCTCCCCGACTCTCCAGCAAGGTCGCCGATCCAACTTCTACGCCCCCCACACCGCCAACCCGAGGCGCGCGCCACCCGTCATCTCAACGCGACCAACAGCACCCCGCCACGCGGCACACGGCCTCCCGGATGAGTTCCCGGGGCACGGTCTCGTGCACGGCACCGAACCGCACCACCGTGCGGCACGACTCCTCGCGGCCGGTGAGGTCACTGCAGGACCCGCAGGGGCTGGTGGACGCCTCCCCTCCCGGTACCAGCTCCTCCACCGGCACACCGTCCACCCGCACCAGGTTGGACCGGGCGATGTCCGCCCCGTCCAGCCGGGTCTCCACCAGCCGGATCGCCACCCCGGCCGGGGCGCACTCCCGCCGCAGCCCCGCCACCGCCGCCGCCACCTCGGCCCCCGTGTCCCCGCACCGGTTGCACGTGTTTCCGTCCACGTCCAGGTGCAGCCATTCCACCGTCACCTCTCGCATCGCCGTCCCCTCCCCGTCAGCCGTTGCCTTCCCGCCGCGCCATGCCGGACGCCGCCGCCTGCACCCGCGCGCCCGGTGCCGGCACCAGCCCGCCCGACAGCTTCCACATGAGCCACAGCGTCGCCAGCGGCAGGCCCAGCACCTCCACCAGGAACACCCCCACGTACAGGAAGGTGAGATCCAGCAGCGCCCCCACCATGGCGCCGGCATTTTCCACCAGCTTCGCGGCCGCCTCCTGGTATGCGGAGATCCTCTCGGCCAGCCGGCCGATTCCCTCCTTCAGCGCATGGACCAGCCCCGAGCCGGCGCCTGGCGGCACCTCCTGCAACGCCTCCACCCCTTCC
>JALSIK010000159.1 GCA_026990045.1 Chromatiales bacterium
CGTCCAGTTCCTGCAGGTTGTAGCGGAAGGTGTTGTTCTGCTGCTCCAGGCGCGAGCGGTAGATGCTCACCTCGCCGGCGAAGTTGACCAGGTCGTCCAGCAGGTCGGAACGCACCCGCACCTGTTCCACCGGCCGGCTGGGCCGCAGCAGGGTGTCGGCGCCGGGCGCGGGCGCCGCGGGCGGGGCCGCCTCCGGGGCCGGGGCGGCGGGCTCCTCCGCCGCCGGTGGCGGGGCCGGCGGGGCGGGCTCCCCGTCAGCCGGGGGCGCGGCCGGAGACTCCTCCGTGACCGGCGCCACGGGGTCCGCCTGGGAAGCCGCCTGTTCCCCCGAGCCGTCTTCTTTCCCGGCCTCCGCCGGCCGCGGCTCCAGCGGCACCACGTTGTCCGCGGGGACGCCGCCTTCCAGGACCAGTTCCTCGGAACCGGCCCCGTCCACCGCCGAGTGGTCGAACACGAACTCCTCCGAGGCCGCCGACTCCTGTGCCGGCGGTCCGGCGGCGGGCGCCGGGCCCGCCTCTTCCGGTTCCGGGGCCGCCGGTGCCCCGGCCGGGCTCGCCGCCTCCGGCTCCGGGGCCGCCGGTGCCCCGGCCGGGGCCGCGGACCCCGGCGCGGCGTCCGCCGCTTCCGGCACGCGCCCGGCGAGCAGGTCGTCGAGCACCTGCAGCAGGTCCCGGGCCGGGATCAGCGGCTGGCCGGCGCGCAGCTGGTCCAGCATGTGCACCAGCCGGTCCTGGGCCTTGAGCAGGGTGTCGAACATGGGCTGGGACGGGCCTAGGCGGCCGTCGGCCACGGCCGTGAGCAGGGACTCGATGCTGTGGCTGAGATCGCCCACCGCCACCACGCCGGCCATGCGCGCGCCGCCCTTGAGGGTGTGGAGCTGCCGCTGCAGGGCCTCCACCAGCTCGGTGTTGTCGCGATCGTTGATCCAGTCGTGCAGGGTCTGGTCGCTCTCGTCGAGGATCTCCGCGCCCTCCTCGAGAAAGATCTCCAGCAGCTCCTGGTCGTACTCGGGCACCGGTTCGGGCGCGGCGGACACGGCCTCGGGGGCCGGCGGCCGTTCCGGCGCCTCTGCCAGCAGGGCCTCGATGCGGCCCATGAGCGGGGCGGGGTCGGCCAGCACCGCGCCCGGCTTGTCCACCTGGCGCACGGCGTCGGCCACGTAGTCCACGTAGTCCTCCAGCACCTCGACGAAGGCGGGCGAGACCGGCGCCTCGTCCTGCTCGCGGCGCCGCACGTACCGTTCCAGGCCGTCGGAGAGCTCGGCCACCGGCAGCATGCCGGTGGTGCGCGAGCTGCCCTTGAGGGTGTGCACCGCCCGCAGCAGCGCCGGGGTCACGGCCCGGGCGTCGCTCTCGCGGGCCTCGTAGATGTACTCGCGCAGGGCCTTGAGATGGGTCTCGGCCTCGTTGCCGTAGATGCCGCACAGGCCCGGGTCGATCTCGGGCACGGTGAAGCCGGCCGGCGGCTCCGCCTCCGCCGGCTCCGGCACGGCGGCCTCGCTCCCTTCGGCCGGGGCCGCGGCCTCCGGTTCACCTTCTGCCCCGGCCGCCTCGGCCGCCCGGGCCACGGCATCCCCGGGCACCTCCTTGCCCTGGCTCAGGGCATGGGCCAGGTCCATGAGGTTGAAGATCTCGTGGGTGGCCGCGGTGCCGTGGCGGAAGTTGTCGAACAGCTGGGGCAGCACGTCGCGCACCCGCTCCAGGAGCTGGAACATGACCGGGGTGGGCGCCACGGTGCCGTCGATGACCCGGTTGAGCATGTTCTCGCAGGCCCAGGCGAACTCGCCGATGTCGGCGGCCCCCACCAGGCGGCCGGAGCCCTTGAGGGTGTGGAAGGCGCGGCGCAGCTCCTTGAGCGCCTCGGCGTCGTCGGGATGGCCCTGCCACTGGGGCAGCAGGCGCGAGATGTTGCCGTGCTCCTCCTCGGCCTCCTCGAGGAAGATGCCGACGATCTCCTCGTCGATGTCCTCCACCGGCGGCGGGGCGGGTGCCGCCGGGCGCGCCGGGGACGGGGTCTGCGGCTGCGCCGCCGGGGGCGGCGGAGGCGGGGTCTCCGCGCCGGGTGCCGGGGCCTCGCCCAGGGCCGCCTCCGGCTCGTCGAAGCCCTCGAGGGTGATGCCCTCGCCCAGTTCTTCCATCCCCTCCAGCTTGAATTCCTCGCTGGCCGCGCCGCGCTCGCCGGAGAGCTCGGGGGCCGGGATGTCCACCTCGGTGGAGGCCTCGCCGGCCGGCACCGCCTCGTCGGCGCGCGGCACCGCCAGGTCCACCACCGTGTCGTCCTCGGGGCCGGCGCCGTCCGCGGCCTCCCCGACCTCCCCGGCCTCGCCGCGCGCGGCCGGGTCCAGGTTGACCTCGGTGGTGTCGGCCTCCGGCCCCGCCGCCTCCAGCTTCACCTCGGCGGTGTCGTCGTCCGGTCCGGCACCGGGCGGTGGGGCCTCGATGGCGATGTCGATGAGGGTGTCGTCGTCGCCGGCGACCTCGTCCAGCTCCGGCCGCGGCAGGTCGTCGCGGGTGTCGCGCGCCAGCTCCTCGGCCGCCACCTCGTCGGCGGCCGGGCCGCCGCCCTCGCCGGGGGCCAGCTCGGTGTCGCTCACCACCCCCAGCTGGGTCAGGCTCTGCTGCGCCACCTGGAGAATGGACTCGGGCTGGCCCCAGCCCTCCATCACCGACTCCAGGTAGTACTCGATGCTGGAGATGGCATCGGCCAGGGCATCGAGGCTGCTGTCGTCGGGGATGGTCTTGCCCGGCAGCAGCACCTGCTCCACGTAGCGCCCGGCCACGCCCAGCAGCTCGCCGGCCTGGTCCAGGGACAGCATGGCCAGGCCGCCCTGGATCTTGGCCACGTGCCCGGCCACGTCCTTGAGCAGCTCGGGCCGGCTGGGGGTGCGGGCGAAGTCGCTCAGGGCCTCCTTGATCTTGTTCATCTCGGCCCGGGCCTCGGCCAGCACCGTGCGCGTGAGCTGCTTCTGCGCCACCAGGGCGGAGGCGTCGGTGGCCTCCCCGGGCGCCGCCTCCGCCTGCTGGTTCACCGCCCGCACCGTGGCCAGGTCGCCGAGGGCGGTCTCGACCCCGAGCAGGGCGGCCGCCACCTCCATGAGCCCGGCCTCGTCCATGGGCCGCTCGCCGGCGATCATGGCCTCCAGCACCCGGGCCTGTTCCTGCACCGTCTGCCGCTGCACGCCCAGGCTCAGCATGCCCAGGGTGTCGGCCATCTGGTTGAGGGTGTCCACCAGCTCGCGCAGGGTGTCGGGGTTGCGTTCCTCGGTGCGCACGAACACGTCGAGCACGTCCTTGACCCGGGTGAGGTCGTCCACCAGCACCGCGGAGACGGTCTCCATGAGGGCGGCGTTGGGCACCGACAGGTCGGCGCGGGCCTGCTCCAGGGTCTGCTCGTCGGGCAGCACGTCCTTGAGCTGGAAGGCGCGCTTGAGCTCCTGCACCAGCTCGCCGTCGGAGCGGGTGCGGGAGACGTAGTAGAGCAGGTTCTTGAGCAGCTCCACCGGGGGCGACTCGCGCAGGACGCCCTCGCCCTGGTCGATGATGCGCTTGATCTCGCGGTCCAGGTGGCCCAGCAGCAACTTCACCGCCACCGAGGACTCCAGGCCGCCGTCGCGCAGGCCCTCCACCACGCCC
>JALSIK010000160.1 GCA_026990045.1 Chromatiales bacterium
GATCGCCGAACTGGTTGGGCTGGATCACCGACTCGCCCACGTGCTGCAGGACCAGCGAGGGCCCGTCCTCCAGCACCTCGATGACCACGCAGCGCATGCCCTCGTGGACCACCTGCACCCCGATCATGCCGCGCAACTGGTCCAGTTCCAGCTCGATCCTGCCCATGGTGTCCCGTCCGCCCCGCTTTTCCCAATTCAAGCACAGGCCCGGCCCCCTGTCAGGCCGGCTTGCCGGCGGCGCCGGGCTCTGCTAACGTGCGCGGCCGTCTGCAGCCGGAGGCCCCGACCACCGTGAGTGATTCCCCCCGCATCGGTGTCCTGTTCGTGTGCATGGGCAACATCTGCCGTTCGCCCACGGCCGAGGGGGTGTTCCGCCACCTGCTGCGGCAGTCGGAGCTGGCGCCCCACGTGCACACCGATTCCGCCGGCACCCACGCCTACCACGTGGGCGAGCCGCCGGACCCGCGCGCCCAGGCCACCGCGCGGCGCCGGGGCATCGACATCGGGGACCTGCGCGCGCGGCGGGTGCGGCCCGAGGATTTCCGCCGTTTCCATTACGTCCTGGCCATGGACGAGGACAACTACGGCATGCTCGCCCGCCTGTGCCCGCCGGGATACGAGGACCGCCTGCGCCTGTTCCTGGAGTTCGCGCCCGGGGCGGGCCTGCGCGAGGTCCCGGACCCCTACTACGGCGGGGCCGACGGCTTCGAGCGGGTGTTCGACCTGGTGGAGGCCGCCGCCCGGGGCCTGCTGGAGGACATCCGCGGCCGGCTGGCCGCGGGCGTCACTGGATGATGAAGCTGGTGAAGTAGATCTCGTCCACCACCGGTTGCCCCGTTTCTTCCTCCAGCACCTTGCGCAGGGCCGCGCGGGCCTCCTTGCGCAGGGCCTCCTTGCCGCGGATGGTGCGCAGCTCGGCCACCGGCCGCCCGCTCACCAGCATGATGAGCGCATGGCGCACCGGGGCCTCGTGCCGTTCCAGGATGTCCTTGGCCCCGGGGGTGCGCGAGGCGATCTGGGCCTCGATCTGGAGAAAGCCCACGCGCCCGTCGTCGTCCACGTTGACCACCAGGGGCGGATCCAGGGGCAGGTAGCTCAGGGGGGCCGGCTTTTCTTCCGCCGCCTGTTCCTCGCTCTCCGCCGGGGCGGGCCGGGGCAGGCACAGGGTGACCAGGAGCAGGCCGAGCAGGAGAACGGTGCGGCGCATGGTGGTTCTCTCTTGTCGTGGTAGCCGGACCGGCGCCGCGAGCGGCGCCCCGGGGGACATATCGTCCCCGGGGACACGCACTTTAACCGCGGCCGCCGGCCGCGGTCCGGATCAGGACTCGCCGCCCGTGCCGGAGGTGCCGTCGGCCGCCTTGGGCGCGGGTGCCGGCTTGTCCGCAGGTTCCGGGGCGGGTGCCGGGCGGGACGCGGGTCGGGGTTCCGCGGGGGTGGCGGCGGCCGGGGCCGGCGCGGGCGCCGGCTGCGGGCGCTCCGCCTGGGCCGGTGCCGGCGGCCGGGCCTCAGCGGCCGGTTTCACGGGCGCCGGTGCACCACCGCCGTTCTGTCGGGCCGGCGCGGGCCGGTCGTTTTCCGCCCGGTGCGGGGGCGTGCCGCCGGGACCCGGCTGCTCAGCGGCCTGGGACCGGGGCTGGCCGTTGCGCTCCCGGGCCGGGTCCGCCTGGGCCTGGTTCGGCGCCGCGGCCTGATCCGCCTGGGCCTGTCCCTGGGCCTGGCTGCCGCCTCCCCGGCGCCGGCGGCCGCCGCGGCGCCCGCGCCGGCTGCGGGTCTCCTTCTGCTGGCCCTCGCCGCCGGCGGCCTCTTTCGCCGCCGGCTTTTCCTCGGACCGGGCGGACGGCTGCGGGGCCGCCGCCTTGGTGTTCTCCGCCTGGGCGGCACGGGGTTCCTTCTGCTGGGCCTCGCCGTTGCCGTTGCGTCCGCCGCGCTGCTCGGCCTTGCGGGCGCCCGCCTGTTGCTGGCCGCCGCGCGCGCCGCGCTGGGCCTTGCCGCGGCCGCCTCCGCGCTGGGCCTTGCCGCGGCCGGTGGTGGTGGTGCGGCGGCGGGCCTGGGTGGTCTTCTTGCCCCGGGCGGGCTTTTTCTCTTCTTCGCCGCGGCCGAACAGGGCCCGCCACAGGCGCACGAACAGGCCGGGGCCGGGGGGCCGGGGCTCGGCCGCCGGTGCCGGTGCCGGTGCCGGGCGCGGTGCCGGCGGGGCCACGGCCTTCACCGCCGGGGCCTCGGCCGGCGGCGGGGTCTCGGTGAAGCGGCTGGTGTCCACCACTTCCTCGGGCTCGCGGGCCAGCTCGTAGCTGGGGCCGGCGCCCTGTTCCGCCATCTCGTCCTCGCGGATGCGCTGGACCTCGTAGGCCGGCGTCTCCATGTGCGGGTTGGGCACCAGCACCACGTGCACCTTGTGGCGGCTCTCCAGGTTGGCGATGACCTCGCGCTTCTCGTTGAGGAGGAAGGTGGCCACCGGCACCGGGAGCTGGGCCACCACCCGGCCAGTCTTCTCCTTCATGGCCTCTTCCTCGATGATGCGCAGCACCGACAGGGCCAGGGACTCCACCCCGCGGATGGTGCCCTGGCCGTTGCAGCGCGGGCACACCACCTGGCTGGACTCGCCCAGGGAGGGGCGCAGGCGCTGGCGCGACATCTCCAGCAGGCCGAAGCGGGAGATGCGGCCCACCTGGACCCGGGCGCGGTCCACCTTGAGCGCCTCGCGCAGGCGGTTCTCCACCTCGCGCTGGTTGCGCGACGGGGTCATGTCGATGAAGTCGATGACGATGAGGCCGCCCAGGTCGCGCAGCCGGAGCTGGCGCGCGATCTCGTCCGCCGCCTCGAGGTTGGTCTGCAGCGCGGTCTCCTCGATGTCGGCCCCCTTGGTGGCCTTGGCCGAGTTGATGTCGATGGAGACCAGGGCCTCGGTGTGGTCGATGACCAGGCCGCCGCCCGAGGGCAGGCGCACCTCGCGGCGGAAGGCCGACTCGATCTGGGACTCGATCTGGTAGCGCGAGAACAGCGGCACCGGGTCCTGGTACAGCTTCACCTTGTGCAGGTTGTGGGGCATGACCTGGGCCACGAACTCCCGCGCCTGCTCGTACACCTCGGGCTCGTCGATGAGGATCTCGTTGATGTCGTTGCGGAAGTAGTCGCGGATGGCCCGGGTGACCAGGTTGCTCTCCTGGTAGATGAGGAACGGCGCCTTGCGTTCCTGCGCCGCCTGCTCGATGGCCTTCCACAGGTGCAGCAGGTAGTCCAGGTCCCACTGCAGTTCCTCGACGCTCTTGCCCACGCCGGCGGTGCGCAGGATGAGCCCCATGTCCGGCGGGATGTCGAGCTGGGCCAGGGCGTCGCGGGCCTCGCTGCGGTCCTCGCCCTCGATGCGGCGCGAGACCCCGCCCGCGCGCGGGTTGTTGGGCATGAGCACCAGGTAGCGCCCGGGCAGGCTGATGAAGGTGGTCAGGGCCGCGCCCTTGGTGCCGCGTTCCTCCTTGTCCACCTGCACCACCAGCTCCTGGCCCTCGGCCAGGGCCTCCTTGATGCTCACCCGGCCCGAGGCCGGCGCCCCTTCCTTGAAGCAGGAACGGGCCACCTCCTTGAGCGGCAGGAAGCCGTGGCGCTCGGCGCCGTAGTCCA
>JALSIK010000161.1 GCA_026990045.1 Chromatiales bacterium
TGGGCGCCGGGGCTGCCCAAGACCCGCTCCGGCAAGATCATGCGCCGCATCCTGCGCAAGATCGCGGAGAACGACGTGGACCACCTGGGCGACACCTCCACCCTGGCCGATCCGTCGGTGGTGGAGGACCTGGTGAAGAACCGCGCCAACGCCTGACGCGCCGCGGGTGAGCCGCTCCCCCGCCGGGCCCTTCGTCCCGGCCCCCGGCCTGCGGGGGCCCCACCGCCAGACCCTGTGGGCGGCGCTGGTGCGCCGCCCGGCCCCGGTGCCCGTGGCCATGGAGCGCCTGGACCTGCCCGACGGCGACTTTCTCGATCTCGCCTGGACGCCCGACCGCGGCGGCCCCCTGGTCCTGGTGCTGCACGGCCTGGAAGGCGGGCTGCGCTCGCCGTATGCCCGCGGGATCCTGGGCGCGCTGCACCGGGCCGGCGCCCTGGCGGTGCTCATGCACTTTCGCGGCTGCTCGGGCGAACCCAACCGCCGCCCGCAACGCTACCATTTCGGCGACACCACCGACCTCGCCTTCGTCCTCGAGGTGGTGCGCCGCCGCCATCCCGGGCGCCCCCTGGGCGCGGTGGGCTTCTCCCTGGGCGGCAACGTGCTGCTCAAGTGGCTGGGCCTGCAGGGCAAGGCGGCCGGCCTCGATGCCGCCGCAGCGGTGTCCGTCCCTTATTCCCTGCACCACGCCGCCGAGCGCCTCGACCGGGGACTGTCGCGGATCTACCAGGCCCACCTGCTGCGGCGCCTGAAGCAGGCCGTGGCCAGCCGCCGCGAGCTGCTGGCCCCGCTGGTGGACGTGGACGCGGTGCTGGCCTCCCGCTCCTTCCGCGAGTTCGACGACCGCCTCACCGCGCCCCTCTACGGGTTCCGCGACGCCGGCGACTACTACACCCGCGCCAGCGCCCTGCCCCAGCTCCGTGACATCACGGCGCCCACCCTGCTGGTTCATGCCGAGGACGATCCCTTCGTCTATCCCCACACCGTGCCCGCCGCGGATGAGCTGTCGGAGGCCGTGATACTGGAGCTGACCCGCCACGGCGGGCACGTGGGTTTCGTCTCCAACCGCCGCGGGAGCGCGCGCTACTGGCACGAGCCGCGCGTGCTGGCGCACTTCCAGGAGCACCTGGGCGGCATACGCCTGCCCCCCGCTCAACTATAATGTGTTCATGTCCCGTCCCTGCGCAATGTCCCTGCGAATCGTCATGGCATTCCTGGCCTCGTGCCTGGCCGTGGCCGCGGGCGCCGAGAGCAAGGCCGGAGCCCGGTTCGAGCAGACGCCTTACGGCGAACAGAAGGTGGTCTTCGACTTCTACTTCGACGACCCGCAGAAGATCAACAGCGCCCTGTACTGGATCCGCTCCCTCATGAACCCGCTCATGGAAGAACCCTACGGGCTGGCCCCGGAGTTCCTGGACCTCAAGGTCGTCATCCACGGCACCGAGATCGTCACCGTGGCCCGGCACAATTACGAAAAATACAAGAGCGCCGTGGACCGGATGCGCTATTACGCGTCACTGGGTGTCGACTTCCGGGTGTGCGGCCTGGCCGCCGAGGACTTCGGCTACCGCCGGGAAGACTTCCAGGATTTCATCACCGTGGTCCCCTCCGCCATCACCGAGCTGGCCCACTGGCAACTGCAGGGCTATGCCGTCATCCGCCCCGAGGTGCTGGAAAAGAAATTCGCCATCGAGGAGATCCGGTAATCCGGCCACGGTGACGTCATCTGATCGTTGCATAAATTCCCTCCCTGCGGGACGGAGGAGTCCGGGCGGGGAAAGTTGCACAGGCAGGAAAAACCCGTGTTCCGACCCCCTCACCCTGGCCCTCTCCCGGCGGGAGAGGGAACCGTCTTTTCGTCCGCCGCGGGAGCCGGGCGCCGGGGCCGGGGTGAGGGGGTGGGCGCCGGGCGGTTCCCCGGCATGTCATCGAAAATGGGAGCGACGCTGGACGTCACCTTGAGTGAAATACAGTACACGCCCTGGCCTGATCCCCGGCTGTACCCGGCCCGCAGCCGCTTCGTCGCCGCCGGTTGGCGACACATTGATTCGGTGCTTCATATCAGCGCCTCACGTATGACGCCAACTGCTCCTCAATGATCCCACGAAGTCTGCCGAGGCCAGCATGGATATCGGCGCCGAGGTGGACGCGCAGCGCCCGGCGGCCGCGCTGGAGCAGGACCTGGAAGTCACCCTGGGCCTGGGCCGCTTCGACGACACCGAAGGTATAGCGGCGGCCGGGCACCGGGATGTCGTCCACCGCATCGGCGGTGACCTGGAGAAATACGCCGGTGCCGGGCCCGCCCTTGTAGGCCTGGCCGGTGGAGTGGAGAAAGCGCGGGCCCCAGCCCAGGCAGGTGGCCACGCCGCAGGCATCACGCACTGCATGGCGTATGGCCTGCAGGTGCTCCTCGCATACGGGATCGAGCCGGTTCAGGTAGGCCAGCAGGGCAAAGTAATCGCCGGGTGACAGGCGTGCCAGGTGGGCGGCCACGAGGCCGGCCACACCGGTCCCCTGCCCTGCCGCCCGGTCCAGGGCCTCTGCATTGCGCCGGTCGGTGAACAGCGCCAGGCCGTCACCGGTGGCCAGGGGCTCGGCCGCGGGCAGGGTGCCCGTGGCCTCGTAGGCCTCGGTCAGCTTGCGGGCCTCCACCTTGGCGGCCTCCACGTCGGGCTGATCGAAGGGATTGATCCCCATGATCGAACCCGCCACCGCGGTGGCCATCTCCCAGCGGAAGAATTCCTGGCCGATGTCGTAGCGGTCGGCCACCTCGATGCGCACCACGGGACGGCCGGCCTCCTCCAGTGCCCGCACCGCCTGCGCCTGGTCCGCATCGGCGTCCCCGGCCAGGCGCACGTGCACGAACAGGCGATCCTCGCCGTAGCGCTCGGGGTCCGCCGGGCGCTCGCCGTCCACCGGGATGATGGCCCGGCCCGCCTTGCCGGTGGACTCGGCAATGAGCTGCTCCAGCCAGGCCCCCAGGGAGCGAAGTCCGGGGGAGCAGAACACCGTCAGCTTGTCGTGCCCGGCGCGGGCCGCCTCACCCAGCACCAGGCCCAGCTCCAGCCCCGGGTTGGCCTGCGCCGGAGCCTCCGGCCCGCAGGCGGCGACCATGGCCCGCGCACGCCGGAGCAGCCGCTCCACGTCCAGCCCCATGGCCGCGGCCGGCACCAGGCCGAAGGGCGACAGGGCCGAGTAGCGCCCGCCGATGCCGGGCCGGCCGTGGAACACGGCACGAAAACCGCGCTCCACCGCCAGGCGTTCCAGGTGGGAACCGGGGTCGGTCACGGCTCCGAAATGCTCCGCCGCGCGTTTGCCGCCCAGCACCCGGCTGGCCTGCTGGAAAAAGTAGTCCATGAGGATGTTGGGCTCCAGGGTGGTGCCCGACTTGCTGGCCACCAGGAACACGGTGCGGGCGTAGTCGAGGCGGGATGCGACGGCACGAATCTGGGCCGGGTCGGTGGAGTCGAGGATGATCCAGTCCGGGTGCTGGGGCTGCGGCCCGAAGGTCAGGCGCAGCACCTCCGGCGCCAGGCTGGAACCACCCATGCCCAGCAGCACCGCGCGGGCGATGTAGCG
>JALSIK010000162.1 GCA_026990045.1 Chromatiales bacterium
CCTTCCGCCGTTTCTTTCCCTGGGTGTGGGCGGCGGTGGTGCTGCTGCCGGCCACCGGCTGGTGGATGATCCTCTCGCCGCAACGCTTCGGCGGCCTGGGCACGGCGCCGCTGTACGTCCACCTCATGAACGGCGTGGGCACGCTGATGATTCTCATCTACCTGCACGTGTACTTCGCGCCCTTCGCGCGCCTGAAGCGGGCGGTGGCGGCGGAGGACTGGCCGGCGGGCGGCCGTGCCCTGGGCCAGATCCGGCGGCTGGTGGGGCTGAACCTGCTCCTCGGCCTGCTGGTGGTGGCCGTCGCCGGCGGCGGGCGGTATCTGGTTTCCTAGAGCGTTCACCGTTCGCGGCCGGGGGGTTCGCGGCCAGGGGGCCGCTCCTACACGAAATATCATCACCGCAGGAGCGCCGCCTCGGCGCAAAAAATAATTTTCCTCTGCGTCCTCTGCGCCTCCGCGTCTCTGCGTTGAAGAGCCGCGTAGGGTGCGATCGCGGAATGGTCGCACCGTCGGGAGCCGCGGTCATTCATCCGGTGCGTTCGCCGTGCGAACGCGCCCTACCTCTCCCAGAGTTCGCCGTTCGCGGGCGGGGAGTTCGCGGCCGGGGTTCAGAAGACAGAAAACGGAAGACGGAGGACAGAAGCGATCTGGCCGACACATCCTCCGCCCTCCGCCCTCTGTCTTCTGTCCTCCGTCCTCCGAATCGCTAGCGCATCCCCCGCGCCTTGCGGATGCGCTCGTAGGCGGCCTTGATCTCGGCGGTCTTCTCGTTGGCCATCTTGATCATCTCCTCCGGCAGGCCGCGGGCCACCAGCCGGTCGGGATGGTGCTGGCTCATGAGCCGGCGGTAGGCGCGCTTGACCTCGGCATCGCCGGCGTCCGGGGACACGCCCAGCGCGGCGTAGGCGTCGTCCAGGGTGGGGCCCCGCTCCGGCGCCGGCCGCGCGGCCTCCTCGTGGAAGCGGCGCTGGGCGGCCACCATGGCCTCGAGCTGGGCCAGCAGGGCGCGGGGGTAGCGCAGGCGGTGGGCGATGCGTTCCAGCAGCGCCCGCTCGGCGGGGTGGAGGGTGCCGTCGGCGTAGGCGGCATGGAGCAGGATCTCGATGAACATCTGGATCAGGGTGCGCCGGCCGCGGCACTCGCGGCGGAACTGCTCCAGCACCTGGTCCAGGGGGAAGTCGGGGCGCTTGCCGTCGCGGAACAGGTCGATGGCCACGCGCTGCTGGTCGGCGGTGAGATTCATCTGGCGCATCACCGCCCGCGCCATGTCGATCTCGTGCTCGCTCACGCGGCCGTCCGCCTTGGCCATGTGGCCCATGACCGAGAACAGGGCGGTGAAGAAGGCGCTCTGCACCCGCTCCCGGTCGCCGGGGGCCCACGCGGTGTCCAGCAGGGTGCGCTCCAGGCCGCGGTCGAACTGGTGGCCGATGGCGGCACCCAGGATGGCCCCCAGGGGCCCGCCCAGCATCCAGCCCAGGGCCCCGCCCACGGCCTTGCCCCACCAGGTCACGGGACGATCCCCCGGCCGCGATGTCGCATGAATCCCGTCATCGTCATGAACCCGTCAACGCCGGGGCGCGCAGGACGCAAGGCTGCCGGCATGTACGGCACCGGGCCTCAGCGCCCCCCGGGCCAGAGCCGGAACCACCAGGCGATGAAGCCGATGGCCGCCAGTCCGCCCAGGTTCACCCACAGGTCGGCTCCGGTCATGCGCGCTCCTCCAGGCGCAGCAGGCGCAGGCGGTTGGCGTTGCCCACCACGGTGACCGAGGACAGGGCCATGGCCGCGCCGGCGATCATGGGATTGAGCAGGCCGGCATCGCCCAGCAGGGGGTAAAGCACCCCGGCGGCCACCGGGATGCCCAGCGTGTTGTAGGCGAAGGCGCCCAGCAGGTTCTGCTTGATGTTGCGCACCGTGGCGCGGGAGACGTGGATGGCGTCGGCCACGCCGTGCAGGGAACCGCGCATGAGGGTGACGTCGGCGCTCTCCATGGCCACGTCGGTGCCCGAGCCGATGGCATAGCCCACGTCGGCCCGCGCCAGCGCCGGGGCGTCGTTGATGCCGTCGCCCACCATGGCCACCACCTCGCCCCGGGCCTGGAGCCGGGCCACCTCCTCGGCCTTCTGCTCCGGCAGCACCTCGGGGATCACCCGGTCGATGCCCACCTGGCGCGCCACCGCCTCGGCGGTGGCGCGCTGGTCGCCGGTGAGCATGACCACCTTGAGCCGCAGGCGGTGCAGCCGGGCGATGGCCGCCGCCGCATCGGGCTTGACGGGATCGGCCACGCCCAGCACGCCGGCCAGGGCCCCGTCCACCGCCACGTACACGGGGGTGGCGGCCTGCTCCGCCAGGCGCGCCGCGGCCCGGGCCAGCGGCGCGGTGTCCACGCCCTCCCGGTTCATGAAGCGGGCGCTGCCCGCCAGCACGGTGTGCCCGTCCACCCGGCCCCGGACGCCGTGGCCGGCCACGGCGGTGAACTCCGCCGCGGCGGGAACGGCCAGCCCGCGCTCGCGGGCCGCCGCCGTCACGGCCTCGGCCAGGGGATGCTCGGAGCCCTGCTCCAGGGCCGCGGCCAGGGCCAGCACGCGAGCTTCCCCGTGGCCGGGGGCCGGCACCACCGCCGTGACCGCGGGCCGGCCCGCGGTCACGGTGCCGGTCTTGTCCAGCACCACCGTGGTGAGCCGTCGCGCCTGCTGCAAGGCCTCGCCGTTGCGGATGAGCACGCCGTACCGGGCGGCCTGGCCCACGCCCACCATGATGGAGATGGGCGTGGCCAGCCCCAGGGCGCAGGGACAGGCGATGATGAGCACGGTCATGGTGGTGAGCAGGACGTAGCTGGCGCGCGGCTCGGGCCCGAAGTTGTACCAGGCGAGAAAGGTGAGCACGGCGACGATGAGCACCGCGGGCACGAACACCGCAGCCACCCGGTCGGCCAGCCGGCCGATGGCCGGCTTGGCGTTCTGCGCCTGGCGCACCAGGGCGATGATACGGGCCAGCGCGGTGTCGGCGCCGATGCGCCGCGCCCGGAACAGGAACGTGCCCCCCTTGTTGAGGGTGCCGCCGGTGACCCAGTCCCTCGGCCCCTTTTCCACCGGCATGGGCTCGCCGGTGAGCATGGACTCGTCCACGCTGGAGGTGCCGTCGATGATCTCGCCGTCCACCGGGATCTTCTCGCCGGGGCGCACGCGCACCGTCTCCCCCAGCCCCACCTCCTGGATGGGCACGTCCTGTTCGCGGCCGTCGCGCACCACGCGCGCGGTGCGCGGCCGCAGGCCCATGAGCCGGCGGATGGCCTCGGAGGTCTTGCCCCGGGCGCGCATCTCCAGGGCGCCCCCCAGGTTGATCAGCGCGATGATGACGGCGGCGGCCTCGAAGTAGGCATGGCGCGCCGCCGCCGGCACCACCTCCGGCCACAGCGCCACCAGCATGGAGAAGGTCCAGGCGGTGCCGGTGCCCAGGGCGATGAGGGTGTCCATGTTGGCCTCGTGCCGGCGGAAGGCCTGCCAGGCGCCGGTGAAGAAATGGCGGCCGGCATAATACATGACCGCGGCGGTCACGAGGCCGGCCGCGATCCA
>JALSIK010000163.1 GCA_026990045.1 Chromatiales bacterium
CCGGTCCCGAGAAGATGTTGTTCCGGAAAAAGAGGTTCTTGGAGGGGGTGCCCATCCACAACGTCAGCGCCCCCCCGAACCGGTTGGCGGGCGAGGGCAGAAACACGTTGTGGTAATAGTAGATGTTGCGGATGACCCCCCTGCCGTCCGAGGTGTTCAGCTTGGCCCCGCCCTCCTGGTAGTCCACCATGATGTTTCTCACGAAGAAGAACGGCCCCGGTCCGGCCGGCGACACGCTGGTGGCATTCTGCGCCCGCTGGAACAGGTTCCTGAACACCCTCTGGTTGACACAGATCCCGTCCGCCTCTATGGCATCGTCGCGCTGGTCACGGACGATGTTGTCGTACACGTCCACCTCCCGGTTGACCCACCGGGACAGCACGTCCGGGTCGTCCTCCCTCACGTTGCGGAACATGGACTCGTCGCCGGACGACATGATCCCGTCCACATGGCCTTCCACGATGTTGCCCCGTATGGTGGTACCCCACCCGCCCTGGTTGTCCTGCTGGATGCCGTAGTACGTGACGCCGGGCTGCCGCCGGTAGCTGTAGACGAATTCCCCGTGTTCCAGGTCGGCAACGTGGTTGTACTGGATGAGGTGGCGCCCGGCCTCCTCCCCGCCCTTGGAGATGATGAGGTTCCAGTAGCCGTTGTCATAGATCTGCATGTTCTGGACCACGCAGTGCGCGGCCCGCAGCAGGTAGACGCCGTGCTTCTCACCGTTTCTCACCTGGAGGCTGTCCAGCACCACGTGACTTGCATCCCGGATTTCGATGCCGCTGTCCTCGCCGGTGGCATCGATGACCGGCAGGTCCCGGCGCTGGTCGATGGGAAGCCGGCCCGGCGGGACGTCCCCCCGGATTACGATGGGGGCCCCGGGGCGCCCGGAGCGGCGAATCACCAGTCCACCGCGGTAGACGCCCGGCGCGACGCGGATCTCGGTTCCCGGACGGGCGGCCGCCACCGCCCGCTGCAACGCCTGCATGTCGGCCACGCGCACGACGCGCCGGGGCGCGGGAATGCGGTACTCGGGCAGCGTGGAGAACTCGTACACCCTGGTGCCCCCGATCCGGACCCGGTAACGGGTCCCCGGCTCCAGGTCGAACAGGCTGGTCGCCATGTGCCCGGCATCGAAGCGCACGAAGGGATGTGCGGGCACGAACCGGCCATCCCGCTCGATCTCCAGGCCCAGGGCCGCGGCGCGGCTCTCGACGATGATGCCGGCCGTCTCGAACTTGGGCGTGATGGACACCCGGCCCAGCTCCGGGCCGGCCGGCGTCCCCTGCAGGAACCAGATGCCGCCCATCAGCATGGTCAGGACCACCGCGGTGGCGTGTCTCATTGCGTTCTCCCTCCCGTCCGCCGGCGATGCGTGTTCATCAGATGCGTCCCCTCAGCCGGTAATAGAGCATGCCCAGGTATTCATGCAACGCGACCCGGAGCTTGGGAAAGGCGCTGTTGGCGGGGATCCACGCCGTCACTCCCCAGTACCGGATCGCCCGGTAATCGCACGGATACGCCCGCGCCGGAATGCCCAGCCGCGCTGCCACGCCCATGGCCCGGGGCAGGTGGGCGGCGCTGCTGACGATCCAGACCGGGCCCGGCACCTCCTCCAGTGCCCCCCTGAGAAACAGGAGGTTTTCATAAGTATCCGACGACCGGCCGTCGACCCGCAGGCGGGCGGCGGGCACGCCGAGTTCCCGTGCCACCCGGGCCATCACCTCCGCCACCGACCCCGGCTCCCCGGCCGCGGGCTGGCCCACCAGGTACAGGGTCCCGCCCGTACGCCGCCACAAGGTCACCCCGGCCAGCAGCCGTTCCCAGCCCGCCTCGCCGAGGCGCACCTCGTCGCCGGCGATGGTGGTGCGCTCGTACCCCGACGCCAGCACCACCACGGCGGCCTGCGGCCGGGCCGTGACTTCCGCGGGTTCCACCCGCGGGAACCGGCTCTCGAGGAAATACAGGGCCAGGTTGGCCACCGCGGGAGTCGCCGCCAGGTACAGCCAGGCACACAGCCCCAGCACCACCACCCGCCACCGCGGTCCCGGGTCCCAGCGGCCGCGGATCACCATCACCGCGACCCACGCCGCGGCCAGGGCCAGGTAGGCCGGCCCCGGCATCAGCCATTCCACCGCGTCGCCTACCAGCAGGCGTGCCATGGGCACCGGCCTCCGTCCCGCACCACCTGGGTGAGCCCCCACCGGCCGCCCCGGCCGCAACAGACCGGCTCCGGCTCCCGGTTCAATATGCGTCCCGCACCGCGGGCGGGCGGAACAGCCACCACACGAACTGGGCATAGTCGGCGCTGGCCATGATGCGGGGCAACCTGTGCAAGCCGCTGCGGCCCCGGCGGGCAATGCCCTGCTCCACCGTCACCGCCGCCCGGTAGGTCTCCTGCACGCACCGCTCGACCTCCCCGTTGTACTGGCCGTTGGGATAGCAGAACGTGGGCACGGGACGCCCCAGCAGGGACTCCAGCGCGCGGCGGCTGTCCACGACCTCGCGCCGCGCCCCCTCCGGGTCCATCCGTTCCAGGATGGGGTGGGTGATGGTGTGCGAACCCACCTCGACCACCGGCGGCAGGGCACGCGCGTGCGCCACCGACATGATCTCGAACTCGCGCCGCATCCACTCCTCCGCCACGAAATCCGGAGTCGCCCGCCGCACGGCTTCGACCAGGTCGCGGCGGCGCTCCACCGGCCACTGCTTGACCTCGGCCACGAAGCGGGTCACCCGTTTCCACCGCCCCTTCCCCCTGGCGGGCCACCGCTGCTGCGGCACCGGTTCCGGCAAGGCCCTGCCGTCGGCCGCCCACAGGCGGCAGCGCAACTCGTGGTTCCACATCATGCGGCCGCCATCCAGCAACCCGGCGACGAGATAAAAGGTGGCCTTGACTCCGTACTTCTCCAGCAGGGGCGCGGCGACCTCCGCGTTGTTGCGCAGGCCATCGTCGAACGTGAGGACCACCGCGGGCCGCCGCGGGACCCGCTCGCCGCTCAGCAGCTCCGGCAGCTCGCTGGCCCAGAACGTCTCGAAGTGCCGCCGGAAGAAGGCGAGCTGCCGCTCGAACACGCCGGCGGCGACGCCGTCCGGGGAGATGCTGTGGTACATGACGATCCGGATCCCGTTGCGCGGGTACCGGAACAGGGCCGAGGTCAGGCCCGCGCGGGCTATGAGGTTCCGCCCCACGGCCCGCCCCAGCTTTGCCGCCACCGGCCGCACGCCC
Source organism: Chromatiales bacterium (assembly GCA_026990045.1). GTDB lineage: Bacteria > Pseudomonadota > Gammaproteobacteria > CAMYNG01 > CAMYNG01 > JALUTW01. The sequence goes on from JALSIK010000163.1 coordinate 3,227, forward strand.
CCCTACCCCCCGCGTTTCCGCGCCCAGATCCGGAATCCGGGGCTGACCCGCAACGCCAGCGCCGTGGGCACCGTCCGGTTGATCAGGCCGTTGACCGCCTTGAGGATCCCGCCGCGGCTGGCGCCGCCGAAATAGGCCTCCAGGTGCACGTCGAACCCCATGGCCTCCATGTCCTTTCTCAGCGCCAGGGGATCGATCAGGTTCTCGATGTACTGGCCGTCTTCCGGTTCCACCGGGCACCGCCCCGGGACGTAGGGACTGCCCGGCATCACTCCCGCCGCCCGGAACCGTTCCACGGCCTCGATGATCGCGGC
>JALSIK010000164.1 GCA_026990045.1 Chromatiales bacterium
CGGGCCAGCGACGTGGCCGGCACCGCGTTCCAGAACGACCAGGTGTGGGTGCGGGCCACGATGCGGGTGGACTTCAACGTCCGCCACGTCGAGAGCTTCCAGGTGCTCACCGGCGTGCTGCCGTAACCGGAGGGAGGTGAGGCATGGCGAAACGCATCATTGTGGAGATCCGCCGCCACATCCCCGGCACGCCATACCAGGCCGGGGACCATGTGGCGCTGGAGCCAGACGAGCTGGCCGAGCTGGAGGCGCGCGTGCGCTCGCTCGCGGTCGAACGGGGCGTGTCCGAGGCCGCGTACTTCGAGCGCGTCAAGCGCCGCTGAACGAGGCGACACCTCCCGGCCGCGCGGGCAATGTGACATCAATCCGGGCGGGCTGGCAGCGTCTCACCGCGCGGCCGGGGGTTCGCGCCGGGCCGAGGCGGCACGGCGAAGTGGGGAGAGGACGAATGGGGGGAACACCTCCTTCGTGAGCGGTCCGCCGCCTCGGTCCGGCCCGGACGGAGGCAATTATGGCCTACGCGACGCTGGACCAACTCAAGGAATATCTTGACGTGACCGACACCGCCAACGACGCTCTGCTCACCCGGCTGCTGGACGCGGCCACAGCCGAGGTGGAGCGGTGGACCGGGCGTGTGTTCCAGGCGGACGCGGACAGCACGCGGAAGTTCCACGCTGTGGAGGACACGGACGTGGACCGCGTGTGGCTGCACCTGGACCGCGACCTGGCGGCCATCACGTCGGTGGTGAACGGCGACGGCACGGACATCACTGCGGACATTGTGCCCTTCCCGCCGGACCCGCCGCACAGTGCGCTGCGCATTCGCATCTCCTCGACCGCGCGCTGGACGTACACCACGGCGCCCGAGGAGGCTATTGCCGTCACCGGCCGCTGGGCGTACTCGGTCACGCCGCCGGCCGATGTGGTCCAGGCCACCATCCGCCTGGCCGCGTATGCGTACCGCCAGCGTGACGCCCAGGTCTTCGACGTGACCGCCGCCCCGGGCCAGGGCGTGATTGTGGTGCCGCGCGGCTTCCCGGCGGACGTGCGCGTGCTGCTGGCGCCGTACCGGAGGTTCTGGGCATGAGCGTGCTCTGGACCTACCGCGCGGTGTCGGACGCGCTGGCGGGCATGGACGTGAAGGGCGTCCGGCGGCGGTTCAACTACCCGCCGGAGTCGCTGAACGCCTCGGACCTGCCGGCGCTGTGGGTGCAGTCGCCGTCAGGCAGCGGCTCGGCGGTGGTCTTCGAGCGCGGCGGCGAGACCTGGCCGAGCGCCACGGTGCAGGTGGTGCTGGCCGTCACCCCGGTGGCTGCCGCGTCGAACCAGGACAACTACCTGGCCACCGTCGATGCCGTAGACGCGCTGGTGCGCGAGCTGGTCAAGTTCCGCGCCCGTGGCCCGGCGAGCTGGCAGGTGCGGCAGACCATCGTCACCGTGGCCGGCACGGACTACTGGGCCGCGGTGGCGGACGTGGAGGTGAAGCTATGAGTGCGCGGAAGAAGCGCGCCACGCCGCGCAAGGCCGTGGCGCTGGTGCCGTGCTACCACAGCCTGGCCGAGGAGTACGTGGCGCCGGGCGAGGTGCTGGACATTTCCCACCTGATGCCGCCGCAGGTGCGGCGGTTTGTCAGGGCGGGCATTATCGAGCTGGTGGAGGAGGACAACGATGGCGCGGGTGAACCTGGTGGTACAGAGGATTAGCCCGACGGGCACGTCGGTGACCTACACGGCCGGCGACGCCACGAACGGGCACAGCTTCCGCAACGACGGCAGCGTGGTGCTGCACGTGAAGAACGGCGGCACTGCTGCCGTGACCGTGACCATCCCCACCCCGGCCAAGGTGGCGGGCATGGACGTGGCCGACGCCAGCTTCAGCGTGGCCGCGGGCGGGGACGTGTTTGCCGGGCCGTTCAGCCCGTCGGTCTTCAACCAGGCTGACGGCACGGTGTGGGTGGACCTGAGCGCCGCGAGCGGGGTGACGCTCGCGGCGATTGGAGTGTGATGGAGGTGTGAGATGGCGCAGACCACGAACGCAATCAGCTTCGCCGGTGCCAAGGTGGAAGTGTCCACCGACGGCACCACGTGGACCGACATCAGCGGATTCGCCACCGCCGTGGAGCTGGGCGGGGGCGAGCGGCAGACGGGCACGGCCTTCACTTTTGACGGCGACACGGCCATCATCCGCGGCGGCAAGCGCGAGCCGCTGGAGGTGACCGTGCGCGTGGTGTACACCGAGGGCGCGAGTGACCCAGCGGAGACGGTCCGCGCGGCGTATGAGAACGGCACGGACCTGTACATCCGCTGGAGCCCGAAGGGCGGCGCCTCGGGCGACGCGCTCTTCACCACTGACGCGGCTGTGGTGACCACCCCGCCTTACCCGGCGGGCGAGGCGGGGAGCGGCGACCCGGTGGTGATTGAGTTCACCGCGCTGACGCCGAAGGTCACGCGCAGCACCATCGTCTAGAGGTGACGCATGGACGAGATTGAGGTCCGCGTGGACATCTCCAAGCTCACCGTCGGCGACCTGGAGCTGCTGGAGCGCGCCGGCCACGGCGAGGTGCGGCTGACCGCCACCATCGACGTGCTTGAGCGCGTGGTGGAGGGCGGCGTGCGCCACCTGCCGGCGCTTGCGCTGGAGGACATCATCTCCGCGGTGGCGGAGGAGCTGGAGCGGGCGCGGGGGGGAAACTCTACCGCCGCGTCCTCGCCTGGCTCTGGACGGGCGAGGGCCAGGCGCCGACGGAGTACGTCATCCTGACGCTCTGCCGGGAGTGGTCCTGCCCGCCGTCGGTGGTGCGGCAGCAACGCCTCGATGACGCGCTGGCCACACTGGCCGTGTTGCGCGCCGAGGCGAAGGTGGAGGAGGCGAGGAGCAGGCGATGGCGGAACGCACCGTCCGCATCATCATCCAGGGCCGGGACGAGCTGACCCCGGCCATCAAGAACGCTTCCCGCGGCTTGCGCGGGCTCAGCCGCGTGGCGTCCGACGTGGGCAAGGCGGTGAAGGGCGCCATGCTCGGCCTGGCCACTGCTGCCGGCCTGAGCACGGCCGCGCTGGCCACGTGGGGCGACGAGGCGGTGCAGTTCTCGCGGGCCATGAGCGCCTTTGAGGGCATCGCCAAGGCGGCGGGCGTGGCCGCCGACGACATGCTCCGCAAGCTCCAGGAGGGCGCGGCGGGTATGGTGCCGGCGCGCGAGCTGATGCTGTCGTTCAACAAGGCGGCACAGCTCGTGAGCAAGGACTTCGCGGTGCAGCTCCCAGGGGCGATGGAGTACCTCCGCAAGGTGGCGGCCGCCACGGGCGAGGACATGGGTTATCTTCTTAATTCTCTGGTCGTCGGCGTCGGCCGCCTCTCCCCGATGATTCTCGACAACCTCTCCATCCAGGTCTCGCTGGCCGAGGCCACTGAGCGCGCAGCGGAGATGTTCGGCGTGCAGGCCGACGAGCTCACCAAGGCGCAGCAGCAGGCCGGCATGATGGCTGTCGTGCTGGACAGGCTGCGCGAGAACACGGCTGCGCTGCCGGACGT
>JALSIK010000165.1 GCA_026990045.1 Chromatiales bacterium
CGTTGACCTGCGGCGGGGGGTCCTTCCGCGGGCTCATTGGTCCAGGTCCCGCACGAAGACCTTGGAGTTGCGCCGGTAGTTGTACAGATCGCGCCGCTTCACCGGCAGGTCCGCCAGCTCCGCCGGAACGAAGCCGCGCTCGCGGAACCAGTGGGCCGACTGGGTGGTGAGCACGAACAGGCGCTTGAGGCCCAGCTGGCGCGCGCGGCGCTGGACGTATTCCAGCAGCACGTCGCCGCGGCCGCGGCCGCGGTAGTCGGGATGCACCGCCAGGCAGGCCAGCTCGCCCACGTGCTCGTCGATGAACGGGTACAGCGCGGCACAGGCCACCACCATGCCGTCGCGTTCCATGACCGTGAAGTGGTCGATCTCCAGCTCCAGTTGCTCGCGCGAGCGGCGCACCAGGATGCCTTCCTTCTCCAGCGGGCCGATGAGCTCCAGCAGGCCGGGGATGTCCTCCACCGTGGCCTGGCGCGTGCCCTCGAACACGTCGCTGGTGACCAGGGTGCCCACGCCGTCGCGCGTGAACAGCTCCAGCAGCAGGCCGCCGTCCACGTGGCGGTCGACGAGATGGACCCGCTCCACCCCGTGGGTGCAGGCGCGGACCGCGGCCGCGAGCGGCTGGGCCAGGCCGGCGTCCAGGCGCCGCCGGCCCTGGAGCAGGGACCGGGCCTGGTCGGTGGTGAGTTCGCGCACCAGGCGCCGGCGGCCGTCGGCCAGGCCCTGGCCGGTGAGGAAGATCAGCTTGTCCGCCTGCAGCGCGATGGCCGCGGCGGTGGCCACCTCCTCGGCGGCGACGTTGAACACCTCGCCCGTGGGGGAGTAGGCCACGGGCGAGAGCAGCACCACCGCCCCCAGGTCGAGCTGGGCGCGGATGCCGCCGGCATCCACCCGGCGCACGGTCCCGGTGTGGCCGTGGTCCACCCCGTCGCGCACGCCGATGGGCCGCGCGGTGACGAAGTTGCCGGACACGACCCGGATGCGGGCGCCGTGCATGGGCGAGTTGACCACGCCCAGCGACAGCAGGGCCTCGATCTCCACCCGCACCGCGGCCGCCGCCTCGGTGACGCAGGCCATGGCCTTGGCGTCGGTGACCCGCAGGGGGCCGGCGTAGCGCAGCTCGGCGCCCTGCTGCTTGAGCCGGGCCTCGATCTGGGGCCGGGCCCCGTACACCAGCACCAGGCGGATGCCCAGGGCGTTGAGCAGCGCGAGGTCGTGGGCCAGGGGGGTGAAGCGGGACTCCTTGAGCACCTCGCCGCCGAAACTGACGACGAAGGTCCGCCCGCGGAAGGCGTGGATGTACGGCGCCGAGGCGCGGAACCAGGCCACGAAGTCGCCGCGCTGGGTGCTCTTGTTCTTGTTCGCCATCTCGTTGCAGGCGTGCCGGGGTGGAGAAACACCAAGTATGACAGCAGGTTGGTGAAAAATCACCGCCCCGGCGGCCCCGGTCCTGCGCGTGCCGGCATGGTGCGGGGTGCCGCGCGGGTGGCCCGGGGAACCCCGGGGCGGTTCGTGTCACGTGCCGGCCATGGAACGGTCACGGCGGTGTCATCCCCGGCGGCCACAGTTTCGGCATGGATCGGGTATCTCGTGCACGCGCCGGAACTGCCGCCGATGGAGGGCTCCACGTCGCCGTCGTAACCGAGACTTGGCCACCGGAGATCAACGGCGTCGCCATGACCCTCAGTCGCTGGGTTGCGGGGCTGCGCCAGCGCGGTCATCGCGTGAGCCTGGTACGCCCGCGCCGTCCCGGCGCGGGCGCGGAGTCGGGCCCGGATCTCTTGACCGTGGCGGGGATGGCCCTGCCGGGCTACCCGGGGGTCCGGCTGGGAGTCCCGGCCGGCCGCCGCCTGCGGGAGCGCTGGCGCGCGGATCGCCCCGATGTGGTCTATGTCGCCACCGAGGGCCCGCTGGGATTCTCCGCGCTCGGTGCGGCGCGGGCGCTCGGGGTGCCTGCGCTCACCGGCTTTCATACCAACTTCCACGCCTACGCCGCCCACTACCGGCTTCGCCTGCTGGCCGGCGTCGTGCTGGCATCGCTGCGGCGTTTCCACAACCGTTCCGCCGGCACCCTGGTGCCCACGCCGGAGCTGGCCGCCGACCTGCGCGGCAGGGGGTTTCGCAACGTGGCGGTGGTGGAACGGGGCGTGGACAGCGGGTTGTTCAACCGGGCCCGGCGCTCGGCCGTCCTGCGCCGCCAATGGAAGGTACCCGACACCGGGGTGGTCGCCCTGTACGTGGGGCGGGTGGCCCCGGAAAAGAACCCGTTGCTGGCCATCCAGGCGTGGCAGGCCATGCGCCGCGAAGTCCCCGCCGCACGCCTGGTCGTCGTCGGCGACGGACCGCTGCGCCCGGCCCTGATGCGCCGGTACCCGGATGTCGTCTGGGCCGGGGTGCGGCGCGGAGAAGATCTCGCCGTTCACTACGCCTCCAGCGACATGTTCTTGTTTCCCAGTACCACCGAGACCTTCGGTAACGTGACCCTGGAGGCCATGGCCTCGGGGCTGGCCGTCGTGGCATTCGACCGTGCGGCGGCGGCAATGCACATCGTGGATGGCGTGAGCGGCGTGCTGGTGCCGCCGGGCCAGTCCGCGCAGTTCGTCCGCGCCGCGGCCGCCCTGGCCCGGCAACCGCAGGGCATGGCCGCCATGGGCCGGGCCGCCCGGCACCATGCCGAAGAGGTGGACTGGACCCGGGTGATCGCGCGCCTCGAGTGGCACCTGCGGGCAGCGACGGGCGGTGACGGGGCCAGGGGGGCGTTGACCGGCTGCAAGCCGGGACGAGGCATCGAACGTGCCGGTGCATGAGCGGCACGCGGGCCGGGATCATCGTGCCATGTGGATGCACGATGCGTCCCCGGGCGGCCGTGGGGCCCCGCCGGGCGGGCCGGCCGGTCATCGTTTCATCATCCGCCTGACATCCGTTCGTCACCTGCGCCGTCCAGAGTGGCGAGGGACGGCTGCAGGGCAGCGGTGAACCAGGGCGAGGGGTGGCATGTCCGAGGCTTTTACATTCTGGCACCGTGTCGGCGCATGGGAACTGGCCTTGTGCGGCCGTGCCAACCGGATCTGCCGCCGCGAAGGCGTGCGCCGGCTGTTCGCTGCCGTCAGCCGGCTGGGCGACGGGTGGTTGTGGTACGGCATCATGGCATTGCTGCCCGTGGTCGACGGGTACCCGGGGCTGGCGGTTTCCGCGCGCATGGCCGTGGCCGGTTGTCTGGGGGTCATGGTGTACAAGTTCATCAAGCATGGCACGGGGCGGCCACGGCCGTACACGCTCATGCCCGGAATCTGTCTGGGAGCCCCGCCCCTGGACCGCTACAGCTTCCCCTCCGGGCACACGCTGCACGCGGTGTCGTTTTCCCTGATATGCGTACAGGCCTATCCCTGGCTGGGCTGGTTCCTGGTGCCGTTCACGTTGCTGGTGGCGGTTTCCCGGGTGGTCCTTGGTCTCCACTATCCCACCGACGTGGCGGCCGGCGCGCTGGCGGGCGCGGTCCTGGCGCTGCTGGTGTCGATG
>JALSIK010000166.1 GCA_026990045.1 Chromatiales bacterium
GGCGTTTGAGACTTGAGGGGAGCTGCTCCTAGTACGAGAGGACCGGAGTGGACGTTCCTCTGGTGTTCCGGTTGTCACGCCAGTGGCACTGCCGGGTAGCTATGAACGGACGGGATAACCGCTGAAGGCATCTAAGCGGGAAGCCCCTCCCGAGATGAGGTCTCCCTGGACCCTCGAGGTCCCTGAAGGGCCGTCCAAGACCAGGACGTTGATAGGCTGGGTGTGGAAGCGCAGCAATGCGTGAAGCTAACCAGTACTAATTGCCCGTGAGGCTTGACCATATAACACCCAAATGGTCTGAGATCCTCAGATGGTGCGCGAGCACCGGGTTGCCGACAAGTGCAACACTCCCTGACCTGGACTGGATTTCCGGATTTTGGCAGGCGCGGCCCAGGCCGCGTTGACCTGCAAACGGTTTGCCTGGCGGCCATAGAGCGTTGGAACCACCCGATCCCATTCCGAACTCGGAAGTGAAACAACGCATCGCCGATGATAGTGTGGGGTCTCCCCATGCGAAAGTAGGTCACCGCCAGGCTCTAAACATCACCCCGGGAAGCTGCGGCTTCCCGGGGTTTTTTCTGCCCGCTCGCATGGGGAGACCCCACGCTGTTTCGATGGTGTGGGGCCGGGCGGCCCGGGCTGTCCGTGCCCGGGCGGCGCCCGGTCCGGCCCGCGCCATCCCTGGCGCGGGCGTTCGCGGCGCTGCGTTCAGCCACCGGCTGAACGGTCGCCGCTCACCCCCATGCGAAAGTAGGTCACCGCCAGGCTCTAAACATCGCCCCGTGGAGCGTTCGCTTCACGGGGTTTTTTATTGTCAAGGGGGCTGGCTGTCAGCCGCTGGGGGCTGGGAAAAATCCCTCCCGGTCATAGGCGTAGGTCGGCTTGAGCGCAGCGAAAGCCGACGCCCCGGCGCGGTACCGCCCTGCGGGGCCGAAGTTCGACGCAAAGGCGCCAAGGACGATAAGAACGCGAAGGACCAATCGATTTCGGGCGAGGCAGCCTTTCTGTCTTCCGTCTTCAGTCCTCCGTCCTCCGAACGCCGACCCCCGGGCGATGCCGCCCTGCGGGGCTGGGAAAAATCCCTCCCAGCCGCAGCACCCAGATCCTAGCCGCCAGCCCCCTATCGATAAAACACCAGCACCATGCTGACGACGAGCAGGTTGCCCAGGGCGTGGGTGAGCATGCCGGGCAGGAGGCTGCGGAAACGCTCGAAGGCCCAGGCCCAGACCAGGCCGCTCCAGAACACCGACAGGAAGCCGGACACCGAGTACAGGTGCAACAGGCTGAACAGGCCGGCGGAGATCAATGCGGCCGGCAGCGGTTTGAGCCGGCTGCGCAGGGTCAGGTAGAGCAGGCCGCGGAAGCCGATCTCCTCCACGATGGGGGCCCACACCACCACGTCGATGCCGCTGGCCAGGGCGTTGCTCCAGGAACTCCACAGCCAGCGCTCGGCCAGCCCTTCCGACCAGTGCGGTTCGAACCCGGCACTCCAGGCCAGCCAGCTGATGCCCAGGGCGCCGGTGCGTTCCACCGCGAACACCGCCAGCGTCGCGGCCACCAGCGGCAGCAGGGTCCGCCGGCTCACGCGCAGGCCGAAGGCCTCGGCGAAGCCCAGCCCGCGCGGTGCCAGCAGCCGCCGCCGGACCAGCCACAGCATGGGCAGGGCCACGGCCAGCGTGCTCCAGTGGGCGAGCAGGGGCACGTTCCACAGGTGGGCGAGCCATTGTGCCGCCACCAGGGCCAGCAGTCCCAGCACCGCGGACTGGATCATCACCGCCGTCCCCTCGGCCAGGGACCACGGGGTTTCCAGGGCCGCGGCCCGCCAGGGCCGGTGGCGGCGCACGCAGCCGGCCAGTGCGCACCCCGCGCCCGCAACCAGGCCCAGCCCCACGATGAAGGCGGTCACCAGGGTCTCGCGGCGCAGCTCGCGGCCGCGCGCCGCCAGCCAGGCTTCGGCGTCGTACTGCTCGTCCAGCCCGAGCCGGCGATAGACGCGCAGGCGCACGTGGTCCCGGGCCCATCCTCCCGGAAACATGCGCAGCCCCGCATGGAGCTCCGGCACGTACACTTCTCCCTCCAGGGGCAGGTCGTAGGCGAAGCGCAGGGTCTCGGCCAGCACGGCTTCCTCGGGCATGTCGCCCAGGGCCGCCAGCTCGCGCCGGAACGCCTGCCAGCGGCCGGTCTCCCCGAAGAGTACCAGCAGGCGCAGGCGGGTGTTGCGCACGTCCCAGGGGCCGGCCCGCTCCGGGTGGCGGGTGAAGAAACGGAGAATGTCCTGGTAAGTGGCGACGGCCTGCGCCACCACCGCGTCGCGGCCGTCGAACAGGAGATCGAAGAACCATTGCTGCCACGAGGGAGCTTCCTCGAAGCCGTCGTAGAAGGCGAGGTGGCGCTCCACCAGGCGGGCCCCCGACTGGGCCGGGTAGTCCAGGCTGCCGGTGGCCTCGCCACCGGCGTGGGGGCGGAACAGCAGGGCCACCAGGGCGGCCAGGGCGGCGGCCCACAGCAGGGTGGCCAGGGCGGACGGGCGCTCCCGGGGAAGGGTCAAAGTACTGTCCATGCGCGCTCCACGGGCTGCCGGCACCGGAATTCAATGCCCTCCCCTATACTGTAGCCAATATCGTGCCAGCCGGTCGGAAGCGGGGCAGGACGGCAACTTGTTGAAAACACGGCACCTGGACGTTGGCTTGGGCCGCGGCGGGTTGCCGGAAAACCGGCGCCGGGTGCCCGATGCAACCGCTGCGCCCGGTTGCTCAAGGGTGCTGGCGGTGCGCCACCAGGCGGGCTTCGGGTACGAGCAGGTTGATGGCGGTGGCCAGCTCGAGGCAGATGCCGGGGGCCGGCCGCACGGACACCCACAAGACGTTGAGCTTCAGGTTGAGGTCCGCGAAGACCACCACGTGCCGGTAGCGTTCCAGCACCTGTTGCAGCCGCTGCACCGTCTGCTCCACCTGTTCCCGGGGACGCTGGCTCAGGCGGGGGATGAGCATCATGAAGTCGGCCAGCAGGCGGCCGTCGGCATCGCGCAGGGGCACCCGTTTCCACAGGGGTTCCGCCGGCGCCAGGGCGGTCCGCCGCCGCAGGCGGCGGGTGGCCCGGGACTCTGCTATGGTGTGGTTCACGGGGGACGCGCCTCCATGGGGCCAGCGCGCGCCCCGGGGCACCCGCCAGGTCCGGAAAACAAGGGGTGACTGATGGTCCAAGCCTCGTTCACGGCGCTGGTGCTGTCAACCCTGGCGCTGTTGTTACCCGCCGGGACCGGCGGCGGAGCGGCCGCCGCGCCCGTGGCCGACGTGCACGTGCACTACAACTGGGACCAGGCCGAGCTGCTGGACCCCGCCGAGGCCGTGCGCCGCCTGGATGCCGAGGGCGTGGTGCTGGCGGTGGTGTTCTCCACGCCTTCGGACATGGCGCGGCGGCTGCACCAGGCCGCACCTGGCCGGGTGGTGCCCTTGTACAGCCCCTATGTCACGCCGGCGGCCCGCCACACCTGGTATGCCGACC
>JALSIK010000167.1 GCA_026990045.1 Chromatiales bacterium
TCCCACGGTGGATCCCCTGACCCACAAGGGGCTGGTGGACGCGGTGCTGGAGCCGGTGCCCGCCGGCGCGCGCCCCGGCCAGCTGTGCCGGGTGACCCTGCGAGGCGCGGCGCGGCCGCGCCTGGTGGTCCCCTTCGCCGCCGTGCGCCACGACGCCCGCGGGGCCTATGTCTACCGCATCGAGGACGGCGTGGCCCGGAAGCGGCCCGTGCGCACCGGCCAGGTGCTGGCCACCTGGATGGAGATCCTCAAGGGACTGGCGGACGGCGACGAGGTGGTGACGCAAGGCTTTCTCGGGCTCGAGGACGGCCGGCCGGTGCAACGTGCGGCCACACCCGCGGACTGAGTCATGACGCGGCGTTTCCGCACCGGCGGTCTAGCGGCGTGGTCCATCCGCCGGCCGGTGGCGGTGACCATGCTGGCCCTCACCGTCACCGTCCTGGGCCTGCTCTCCTTCCAGCGCTTGGGCGTGGACCTGCTGCCCCGCATCATCTATCCCGAGGTGCGCGTGCGGGTCAACGACCCGGGCGTGCCGGCGGTGATCATGGAGGACCGCGTCACCCGCCAGCTCGAGGAACAGCTCGCCATCACCGAGGACGCCATCGCGGTGGAGTCCACCACCGAGGAAGGGCGCAGCTCGGTCAACCTGAGCTTCCCCTACGGCACCGACATCAACCGCGCCCTGCGCGATGCCAGCAACCGCCTCGATCGCGCAAAGCGTTTCCTGCCCGACACCATCGAGCCGCCCATCATCTACAAGCGCGACCCGGCCCAGATCCCGGTGCTGGAATTCGTGGTGAGCTCGCCGGCGCGCTCCCCCACCCGCCTGCGCGACTGGGTGGACTACGATTTCTCGCGCTGGTTTCTCAACCTGCCGGGGGTGGCGGCGCTGGAGGTGGGCGGCGCCCCGCAGCGCGAGATCCACGTGCTGGTGGACCAGGACCGCCTGGCGGCCTCGGGAGTGACCATCGCCGGCCTGGCCCAGGCCCTGGCCTCGGCCAACACCGACGTCCCGGGCGGCCGCCTTGCCGTGACCGGGCGGGAGCTGGGCGCACACACGGCGGGGCGGTTCACCGACCTGGCGGGACTCGCGGCCATGCCGATCACGGCCACGGGAGACGGCGACCCCGTCCGCCTGGACTGGGTGGCCCGGGTGCTGGACACCCACGCCGACGAGCGCCTGCGCATCCGCCTCGACGGCGTGCCCGGGGTCAAGCTCTCGGTGCAGAAGCAGCCCCAGGCCAACACGGTGGCGGTGGTGGACGCCGTGTACGCGCGCCTGGCCTGGCTCGGGCAGCAGGGCCTGCTGCCCGGTGACGTGTCGGTGACGCCCACCGACGACCAGGCCCGCTTCATCCGCCACTCGGTGCGCAACGCGGCGCTGGCGGCCACGTCCGGCGCGGTTCTCGCCATGGTGGTCATCTACCTCTTTCTCGGCAACCTGCGCCGCACCCTGGTCATCGGCACCGCCATTCCCCTGGCGATCCTGGTGACCTTCGTCATCATGGACGCGGGCGACCTGACCCTCAACATCATGACCCTGGGCGGCCTGGCCCTGGGCATCGGGCTGCTGGTGGACAACACCATCGTCATGATGGAGAACATCACCCGCCACCAGCAACGCGGCGAGGACGCCGCCACCGCCCCGGTGACCGCCGCCGCCGAGGTGACCAGCGCCATCGTCGCCGCCACCTCCACCAACCTGGCGGCGGTGCTGCCGTTCCTGTTCATCGGCGGCCTGGTGGGCCTGCTGTTCTCGGAACTCATCTACACCCTGTCCGCCGCCATGCTGGGCTCGCTGCTGGTGGCCCTGACCCTGGTGCCGGCCTACAGCGCCCGCGTCCACGGGGTCTCCGCATCTTCCCTGCGCCGCAAGGTGGACACGGTGATGGAACACCTGGGCCGGCGATACGAACGGCTGGTGCGTGCCACCGTGCTGCCACGGCCATGGCGGACCATCGGGGTGCTGCTGCCACTGCTGGCGCTGGCGGCGGTCGCGGTGGCGGCCCAGCGTGCCACCTTCCTGCCGGCGGTGGACGACGGCCGCATCTTCTTTTCCATCAACGGCGACCCGGGCATCCAGGTGGACGAGCTGGATGCCATCATCCGCCGCGTGGAGGCCCACCTGCGCGCGCAGCCGGAAGTGGAATCGGTGTTCACCATGTCGGGCGGCTTCGTCTTCGGCCGCACGGAACGCTTCGATTCCAACTACGGTTCCATCCGCGTGCAGCTGGTCCCCGCGGGGCAGCGCGCGCTGTCCAGCGACCGGTGGCGGCGCAAGATGCTGCGGGAACTGCGGGCCATGAACCTGGCCGGCGCCCGCATCCGGGGCTGGGTGCGCCGCGTGCGGGGCGTGCACACCGGCCGCGGCGACGACGATCTCAGCCTTCGAATCCAGGGCGGCGACCTCGCGGTGCTGGCCCGGCTGGGCGATGAAGTGGCCCGGCGGCTGGCCTCCGTGCCCGCCCTGTCCAACATCCGCCACTCCTACGAGAACAACCGCGAGGAACTGGTCATCGACGTGGACCGCGAGCGGGCGGCGCGCCTGGGCCTGGACGTGCCCGCCATCGGCCAGGCCGTGCGCGCCGCCCTGGACGGCATCGTGGTCTCGGACTACATCGAAGGCGACCGCCAGTACGCCATCCGCCTGCGCCTGCAGCGGGAGCAGGTGGCGTCGCCGGCCGACCTGGCGGACCTGGTGGTGGGGCGTCACCAGGGGCGTCCCGTGCGCCTGCGGGAACTGGCCGGCATTCGGGTCCAGCCGGCGCCGGCGGAAATCCGCCGCGACCGGCAGCGACGCATCGTGGAGATCAGCGCCAGCATCAGCACCGGCACCCCGCTGGAGGCGGTGCAGGAACAGGTGGAAGCGGCCCTCGCCGGCATCGAGCTGCCCGAGGGCTACGTCCTGTACGATGCCTCCGGGTTCCACGAGCTGCAGCAGGGGCGCGCGGCGGGACGCATCGTGCTGGCAGTGGCCGTGTTCCTGGTGCTGGTGGTGATGGCGGTGCAGTACGAGTCCCTGCGCAACCCCGTGATCATCCTGCTGTCCATCCCCTTCGCCCTCATCGGGGTGGCGGCGGGGCTCTGGGTCACCGGCACCCCGGTGTCCATGCCCGTGTGGCTGGGCCTCATCATGCTGGCCGGGATCGTGGTCAACAACGCCATCGTGCTGGTGGAACAGGTGGAAATCCAGCGCGAGGGCGGCAAGGCGGTCGAAGACGCGGTGGCATCCGCGGCGCGGCAGCGCCTGCGCCCCATTTTAATGACCACCTTCACCACCGTCCTGGGCATGTTGCCCCTGGCCCTGGGACTGGGCCAGGGCTCGGAGCTGCTGCAACCCCTGGCGCTGGTCATCGTCTGGGGCCTGTCCGCCTCCATGCTCGTGACCCTGGGCCTGGTCCCGGCCATGTACCGGCTGTTCCATCGCGGCTGAGGGCGGCACGGCGGGGCGCCGCCGGTCGGTCCCTGGCCCCCGGGGCCACGCCGTACCCCGA
>JALSIK010000168.1 GCA_026990045.1 Chromatiales bacterium
GCCATCGAGACCGGGCAGGTCAAGGGGCTGTGGCTGGTGGCCACCAACCCCATGACCTCCATGCCCAACACCGATCGCATCCGCCGCACCCTGGAGAAGCTGGAGTTCCTGGTGGTGCAGGACGCCTACGAGGACGTGGAGACCAACGAGTACAGCCACGTCTACCTGCCGGCGGCGCTGTGGGCGGAGAAGGAAGGCTGCTTCACCAACACCGAGCGGCGGGTCAACCTGGTGCGCAACGTGGTGCCGCCCTATGCCGATTCAAAGCCGGACCTCTGGATCTTCAACCAGGTGGCGCAGCGCTTCGAGCAGGGGCGCCGCATGCGTTTCCCGGAGACCGCCGAGGAGGTGTTCGAGGAACTGCGCCAGTTGTCCAAGGGCCGCATGCTGGACTACTCCGGCATGACCTGGGCAAAGATCGAGCAGCAGCGCGGCATCCAGTGGCCGTGCCCGGAGGGCGCCGAGACCGGGACGCCGCGACTCTACAGCGACGGCGTGTTCCAGCACCCGGACGGCAAGGCCCGGCTCATCCCGCTGCCCTTCGAGGACAACAACGAGCGGCCGGACGAGGAGTATCCCTTCTGGCTCAACAGCGGCCGGGTGGTGGAGCACTTCCACACCCGGACCCGCACGGGCAAGGTGGGCAACCTCAACAAGTTCAGCCCCACGCCGTACATGGAGATGAACCCGGACGCCGCCGCCGAGCTGGGCATCGAGCACGGCAGCTACGTGCGCCTGGTGTCGCGGCGGGGCGACGCGGTGGTGCTGGCCCAGCTCACCCAGCGGGTGCCGCCGGACATGGTGTTCATCCCGTTCCATTTCCACGAGTGCGTCAACCGCCTCACACTGGGGCTGCTGGATCCCCACTCGCGGCAGCCCGCCTACAAGCAGTGCGCGGTGAGGGTGGAGCCGGTGGCGGACCAGGTCGCGGCGGCGGAGCGCAACCTGGCGGCGAGAAGTTACTGAATGATCCGGGCCCGGCGCGCGGGCCTGCGCGCCGGGTCGAACGACTGACACAGGCGGTTTCTGAAACATGTACAAGGTACGCGACGACGAGCCGGGCTACGCCTTCGTTCCCAGGGCCGAGCCGCCCGAGGCCAACCGCTACGGCAAGCGCATCCAGCTGGTGGACGAGGACCATCCGCTGGCGGGCAAGAGCCTGAACATCAACGGCGACCCGGCGGTGGGGACCAACCCCGACCGCTACAAGCAGCACGGGTTCTACTTCAACGCCGACAACTGCATCGCCTGCCATGCCTGCGAGTCGGCCTGCTCGGAGAAGAACGACCTGCCCCCGCACCTGGCCTTCCGCGCCGTGGGCTACGTGGAAGGGGGCACCTGGCCGGCCTACCGCAGGATCAACATCTCCATGGCCTGCAACCACTGCGACAACCCGGTGTGCCTCAAGGGCTGTCCCACCCGGGCCTACACCAAGTACGCCGAGTACGGCGCGGTGCTGCAGGACCCGGACATCTGCTTCGGCTGCGGCTACTGCACCTGGGTCTGTCCCTACAACGCGCCCCAGCTCGACCCGGTGGAGGGCCAGGTGCAGAAGTGCAACATGTGCGTGGACCGGCTGGAGGTGGGGCTCAAGCCCGCCTGTGCCGCGGCCTGCCTGGCCGGCGCCCTGGATTTCGGCGTCATCGAGACCACGCCGCCCAACCGGGAACAACTCAAGGACCGCATCCCCGGCTTCCCGGACCCGTCCATCACCCATCCCAACATCCGCTTCCAGCAGGTGCGTTCCCTGCCGGCGGAGATGACCCGCACCGACGACATGCCCCTGCGCTACGTGCGCGGGCCCGGCCGCCACTCGGAGCACCGCACCGAGGTGCGGCGCGCGCCCAGGGCCCGCCGGTGGAACCTGCGCCGGCTGCGCTCGCGCGAGGACCCGCTGGTGTTCTTCACCCTCGCCACCCAGGCCGTGGTGGGGGCGTTCCTGGCCGTGTTCCTGGGGCCGCGCCTGGGGCTGGAGGCCCTGTCCGCCGCCGCCCAGCCGCTGCTGCACCCGGCGTTCCTGTTCGCGCTCCTGGGCCTGGAGACCGTGGCCCTGGCCCTGTCCACCATGCACCTGGGCAAGCCCCACCGCTTCTACCGCGCCTTCAACAACCTGCGCTACTCGCCGGTCTCGCGCGAGGTGGCGGGGGTGGCCGCGTTCTACAATCTGCTGGGCGCCCACGCGCTGGTGACCGCCTTCCCCGGCCTCACGGCCTGGATGGGGGCGGGCGCCGCCCACCTGGTGGCCGAGGGCCTGGGCTGGGCCGCCGGCGCCGCCGGCCTGACGGCCCTGTACTTCATGCACGCCATCTACCGCATCCCGGCGCGGCCGTTCTGGAACCACTGGCAGGTGCTCACCGCGTTCTACGGCAGCATGCTGTCACTGGGCGGGCTGCTGGTGGCCCTCACCTGGCTCGGCGCCCACTTGTGGCAGGGCCGGCCCTACGGCGACCTGCTGGCCGCCCTGGCCTGGCCGGTGATGGCCGGGCTGGTGCTGGAGGCCGCGGGCCTGTTCTTCCACGCCCGCGACATGAAGCGCCGCGGCGCCGAGGGCGAGGCCGCCCACTACGTCCAGCAGACCGAGTTCGGCTGGACCTACCTGGCCCGCAACGCGGGGCTGGGGCTGGCCGTGGCCGCGCTGCTCCTGCTGGCCTGGCTGCGCCCGGAAGGGCTGGCCGGTGCCCTGGCCTGGGCCGCCACCGGCCTGCTGGTGGTGGCCACGCAAGTGGTGGGCCGGGCCCTGTTCTACGTGCTGGTGATCCCCACCACCATGCCCGGGGCCTTCTTCTGGCGCAACCGGGCCTTCCAGGACCACGCGCGTGAGGCCGGCCTGGCGCGGATGCCCCAGGTGGGGGTGGTGGAGCACGGTCACTGAAGCCGTGCGGCGGCCCCGGGGCCGGGGTATCATCGCCGGCGTCGTCCCGTTCTCCGGGGAGGAATACCTTGCCCGCCGACACCCCTGGCGCCCTGCAGCGCGCCGTCTTTGCCAGCGTCTATGCCTCGGCGCGCCAGCGGCGGCTGAGGCGGCTGGCGCTGGGCACGCTCCTGCTCAAGCACATGGCCCGCGGCCTGTGGTGCCTGTGGCCGGTGTACCTGGGCCTGGCCCTCGCCGTGGCGCTGGCCCCGGCCGGGCTGGCGGTGGCCCTGTGGGCGGTCCTGGGACCGGGACTGGCGGCGTGGCTGTGGGTCTATGCCCGCGCCGCCCTGCGCGAGTACCGCGGCCAGGTGCGCGGGCGCATCCTCCAGCGCCGCAGCCTGCGCCGGCTCATGAGATCCTGACCGGGCCGCGGCCCGCTGCGGCGGACCCGCTCCGCGAGCACACCGGCGCGCCCGGTGCCGTTCGGCGGGATGTCCTGCACGGTATGCCATGCAGGGTACTACCTGACTCGTTGCATAAATTCCCTCCCTGCGGGGTGAATGGGTCAGGAGGGATTTGCCCGGACAAGGCAAACCCGTGTTCCGATCCCCTCACCCTGACCCTCTCCCGGCGGGAGA
>JALSIK010000169.1 GCA_026990045.1 Chromatiales bacterium
GGGTGCCGCAGGGCCTCGGGCCAGCGTTCCCGCGCCAGGGGTTCCAGGCGGCTGCGCATGAGGTGTCCGGCGAACAACCCCGCCAGGCGCGGGCCCAGCCCGCCCGGCGACCACAGGATCTGGTGGGCCGCCCGCAGGGGCACCCCGGACAGGTCCAGCTCCCCATCCCCCGCCAGGCAGGCGCGCCAGCGCGCCGGCATGCCCGCCACCATGCGGGCCGCCGCCCCCACCTCGCCGGTGAGGGCGTACTTGGTCCCGCCGTGGATGATGCCCTGGGCACAGCGGGTCTGGCCGGCCCCCAGCGCCCGGGACTCAAGCAGGACGGCCGCGTAGCCGGCCCGGCGCAGGCGCGCCAGCAGCCACAGGCCGGCGATGCCGCCGCCCAGGATGGCCACGTCCACGTCCAGGCGGGTGGTCCGGCTCATGTCGGGTCGAGCGGGGCCTGGATCCCCTCACCCTGACCCTCTCCCGGGGGGAGAGGGGACCGCTGTTTTTCGCCGCGCCGGCAACGCGCCCACGACATCATGGGGCGGTTTTCACTCTGCGCCTTCGCGCCCTCGGGTTGAAGCCTTCCGTTCCCCGGCAGGGGGCGGGGCGGCTGGCCCGCGGCGAATACCGGCGACGGGCGGTGCGCCATTGCTCCATTTGCGGCGGCATCGCTGCGCGGTGCCGCCCTACGCATTGGCATGGAAGGGGGGTAGGTCGGCTTAAGCACTGCGAAAGCCGACACCCAGGTGATGCCAAGCGGCGGCATCGCTGCGCGGTGCCGCCCTACGTTCAGAGGACAGAAGTACGGAAGACAGAAGACAGAGACCCGAACGTAGCCCGGATGCAGGGCCGCAATCCGGGAGGGCGCCGGCACATTTCCCGGATCCCGCTGCGCTCCATCCGGGCTATGTGCTGCGGCGGTATCGCTGCGCGGTGCCGCCCTACGCATGGGCATGGCAGCGGTGGTCAATCGCCTTTGCCATCGCGGATGGTGCCGATGATGCCGGTGGTGGAGACCCCCTCGATGTAAGTGAGCACCCGCACCTCGCCGCCGGCCTCGCGCACGCAGCGCCCGCCGGGGATGCGCTCGGGGTCGTTGTCGCCGCCCTTGACCAGGAGATCCGGCAGGACCCGGCAGATGAGGCGCTCCGGGGTGTCCTCGGAGAAAGGCACCACCCAGTCCACGCATTCCAGCGCCGCCAGCACCGCCATGCGCCGCTCCAGCGGGTTCACCGGCCGGTCGGCCCCCTTGAGGCGGCGCACCGAGGCGTCGTCGTTGACCGCCACCACCAGGTGATCGCCCAGGGCCCGGGCCTGCTGCAGGTAGGCCACGTGGCCCGGGTGCAGGATGTCGAAGCAGCCGTTGGTCATCACCACCTGCTCGCCGTGCTCGCGGGCCGCCTCCACCAGGGCCACCAGCTCGTCCTCGCTCACCACCCCGCGCCGGGTGCCGCCGTCCTCGCGCAGGGCGCGGCGCAGCTCGGCCACACTGGCGGTGGCGGTGCCCAGCTTGCTCACCACGATGCCGGCGGCGAGGTTGGACAGGGCGGTGGCCTCCTCCAGCGGCGCGCCGGCGGCCAGGGCCGCCGCCAGCACCGCGATGACGGTGTCGCCGGCCCCGGTGACGTCGTACACCTCGCGCGCCCGGGCGGGCAGGTGCAGGGGCCCGGCCCCGCGCCGCAGCAGGGTCATCCCGCGCTCGGAGCGGGTGACCAGCAGGGCCTCCAGGGCCAGGTCGTCCATGAGCGCGGTGCCGCGGGACACCAGCTCGCCGTCGCCGGCGCAGGGCCCGGCCACGGCCTCGAACTCGTGCAGGTTGGGGGTGATGAGGGTGGCGCCGCGGTAGCGGGTGAAGTCGGTCCCCTTGGGGTCCACCAGCACCGGCACCCCGGCCTCGCGCGCCGCGGCGATGAGCTCCGGGACCCGGCCCAGGGTGCCCTTGCCGTAATCGGACAGCACCACCGCCCCGGCCCCGTCCAGGGCCCGGCGGAAGCCCGCCGCCACCTGGTCCTGGCCGCCGCCGGCGAAGCCGTCCTCGAAGTCCAGCCGGATGAGCTGCTGGTGACGGCTGACGACCCGCAGCTTGGTGATGGTGGCGGCCCCGGGCAGGCGGTGGAAGCGGCACTCCACCCCGGCCCCGTGGAGCAGGCGCTCCAGGGCCGCGGCCGCCTCGTCCTCGCCGGTGAGTCCCACCACCACCGGCCGCCCGCCCAGGGCGGCGACATTGAGGGCCACGTTGCCGGCCCCGCCGGCGCGCTCCTCGGCCGTGCCCACCCGCACCACCGGCACCGGGGCCTCGGGCGAGATGCGCGAGGTGTCGCCGTACCAGTAACGGTCCAGCATGAGATCGCCGGCCACCAGCACGCGGGCGTTGCGGAAATCGGGCAGGGACGGGTTCATGGCGGAAGCCGGGGCACGCCCCGGGCGGTTCACTGCTCCTTGAGCACGTACTCGGCACCGCAGTACGGGCACCTGGCCCGCCCGGTGTCCTCGATGGGCAGGAACACCCGCGGGTGCATGTTCCATAGGCTCATGCCCGGCAGCGGGCAGTGCAGGGGCAGATCGGCCCGCGTGACCTCGTAGCGGTTGTCGGGATTGGGGGCGATGGCGGCCCCGGACGTGCTCGCGGCTTCACTCATGGCGTGGTTCCCGTGCATTGGGGCCGCCTCAGGCCACCGGCGTCAGCCAGTGGGCGTACTCGGGCAGGCGGCCGTGGACCAGATCGAAATAGCGCTCCTGCAGCTTGCGGGTGACGGGCCCGCGGCGGCCGCCGCCGATGGCGCGCCCGTCCAGCTCGCGGATGGGGGTGACCTCGGCCGCGGTGCCGGTGAAGAAGGCCTCGTCGGCGATGTAGACCTCGTCGCGGGTGATGCGTTTCTCCCGCACCTCGAGCCCCAGGTCGGCGGCCAGGTGGAGCACGGTGTCGCGGGTGATGCCCTCCAGGGCCGAGGTGAGCTCGGGGGTGTAGATCACGCCGTCGCGCACCATGAAGAAGTTCTCGCCGCTGCCCTCGGCCACGTAGCCTTCCACGTCCAGCAGCAGGGCCTCGTCGTAGCCGTCGCGCAGGGCCTCGCCCAGGGCGAGCATGGAATTGATGTAGTGGCCGTTGGCCTTGGCCTTGCACATGGAAATGTTCACGTGGTGGCGCGTGACGGAGCTGGTCCTGACCCGGATCCCCCGCTCCAGCGCCTCGGCCCCCAGGTAGGCGCCCCATTCCCAGGCGGCGACGATGACGTGCACGCGGAGGTTGTCGGCGCGCAGGCCCATGCCCTCGGCGCCGTAGAAGGCCATGGGCCGGATGTAGCCGCTGCGGAGCCCGTTCTCGCGCACCACCGCGCGCTGGGCCTCGTTGAGGGTGTCGGCATCGAAGGGCATGGCCATGCCCATGATGTGGGCCGAGCCGAACAGGCGCCGGGTGTGGGCGTCGAGGCGGAAAATGGCGGTGCCGCCGTCGGCGGCGTAGGCGCGCACGCCCTCGAACACGCCCATGCCGTAGTGCAG
>JALSIK010000170.1 GCA_026990045.1 Chromatiales bacterium
GGAGGGGCTGGAGGTCCACCTCGCCGTCGTTGGGCAGGTAGAAGGCGATGCGCCGGGCGCGGCGGTACCAGGGACTGCGCAGCACGTGCCAGGCCAGGGCCCGGGAGGCGCGGGCGCGCTCGGCCGCCGGCAGGGCGGCGCGGGCGGCGCGCAGGCGGCGGCGGAGGGCTTTGCGGTCGCTCATGGGAGATGATGAAAAAGGGCGGGTGGCCACCCGCGCCTGCCGTTGCGGCCTTTGTTCTTGAACCTGAGGTTCAAGTGGGAGTGAACAGCCGGCGCATCAGGCTTTCCGCTCCAGGGCGGACTTGCACACAGCACCGGATTATCGCCCCCGGGGAGTTGCATTAAGGCTCAAGAAATATCCCCGGCCACTGACGTACAGGGCAGGCACCACCCATGGAACCTGCGGTGCGGGCGGCCTCGCCGCCCGCCGGTCAAAACTCCAGCTGCTGGGACTGGAACAGCGCGCCCTCGATCTTCTCCTGCAGCCGGCGCAGGCGCTGGGCCAGCGTCTCGCTCATCTGCGACTGCTCGCTGTCCCGGGCCAGCAGCTCGTGGGCGATGTTGAGCGCCGCCATCACCGCGATGCGGTCGGCCCCGATGACCTTGCCGGAATCCCGGATCTCCCGCATCTTCTGGTCCAGGTAGCGCGCCGAGGCCAGCAGGGCGTCGCGCTCGTCGGGCGGGCATGATACCAGGTATTCCTTGTCCAGGATGGTCACCGAGACCGCCTCGGCCCGCTGCTCAGTCATTTTCCATGGCCCTCAGGCGCTCGATCATGGACTCCACCCGCGAGCGCGCCAGCTCGGTGTTCTCCAGCAGGCGGGCCCGCTCGGCCTCCAGCGCAGCCTTGGTCTCGCGCAGGTGCTGGTTTTCCGACTTGAGCCGGCCCACGGTGTCGATGAGCTCGTCGACCCGCTGCTCCAGCTTCCTCAGGTCCATTTCGTCCATCGTCACCACTCCGCGTACTGCTCCCGCGCGGAGACCGCGCCGGCGCTCTGGTTCAATATAGAGGGCCGGCGGTGGGCGGTCAACGTCGCTGTCCGCTTGCACCGGGGGGTGATACGATAACTCGATGGGGTTTTGGCCCCCTTTTCGAACCATGTCCGGGCAGGTACCACCGTGGACGGCGAATTTCCCACCTACGAGGAGCTGCAGCAGTGGCTGGAGCGCTCCGGCAGCCACTGCGACGCCGCCGAGGCCCACGGCATGCTGTGCGGCTACGCCGTGGGCGGGGCCGGGTTCCGGCCCGCCGACTGGCGGTCCTACCTGGGGCCCGAACCGGCGGCCGGAGACGGGGCGGAGTGGGACGCCCGCCTGGAACGGCTCTACCGCGGGCTGCGCGAGGGCCTGGCGGACCCGGAGCTGGGGTTTTCCCCGCTCCTGCCCGGCGACGGCACCGGGGTGGCGGCGCGGGCCGCGGCCCTGGGGCGCTGGGTCCAGGGTTTCCTGCTGGGCCTGGGGCTGGGCGGGGTGCGCCGCAGCCAGCTCGAGCACGGGGATGCGGCCGAGGTGATGCGCGACCTGGCCGCCCTGTCGCGGGCCGGCGACTATGCCGCCGAGGAGGGCGAGGAGAGCGAACGGGCCTACGCCGAGCTGCTGGAGTTCCTGCGCACCGCGGTGCTGCTGCTGCGCGAGGAGGTCCGGCATGCCCCCGGACAGGAGCAGGATGCCCCGCCGCGGGATCGCTCCGGCAACGGGGGCGGCGGCCGGGAGGCGGAGGACGAAGGCTAGATAACCTGGTCATTCCATAAATTCCCTTCCCGCGGGACGAAGGGATCAGGGGGAGGGTTGCACGAGCAGGAAAGACCCGAGTTCCGATCCCCTCACCCTGCCCCTCTCCCGGCGGGAGAGGGGACCGTCTTTTCGCCCGCCGCGGGGCCCCGGCGCCGCGGCCGGTTTTACCGTCCCCCTCTCCCCTGCACCGCGGGGGAGAGGGCCGGGGTGAGGGGGTGTGCATCGGGCCGCTCCCCGGCACGCCGTCGAAGACCAGCGCGGACACGGATTTCACCCCGGGTGCCATCCGGCCGGGGCCTGCTTCCGGCCCCCGGCGCCCTGACCTGAATCGTGATCCGCAACGCAGAGGACGCCGGGGAGCGCAGAGGGCGCAGAGCGGACCCATGGGGCCATAGCCTGCCCGGTACCGGTCCCCGGGTGACCGGGTATTCGGAACTTCTATTCAGGCCCGGGGCAAAATCCCCGGCACCCGGTCCCCAGCCCCTGGCCCCCGGCCCCCGCCGCCGGGCATAATCCTCCCATGCAACTGCGCGAATTCAGCCGCCGCCGCCGCCAGCTCATGCAGCAGATGGGCGAGGGGGCCGTGGCCATTCTTCCCGCCGCGCCCCTGCGCATGCGCAACCGGGATGCCGAGTACCCCTACCGGCCGGACAGCGACTTCTACTATCTCACCGGGTTTCCGGAGCCCGACGCGGTGGCGGTGCTGGCGCCGGGGCGCCGCAACGGCGAGTACGTCCTGTTCTGCCGCGAGCGGGACGAGAAGGCCGAGGTCTGGACCGGGCCCCGGGCCGGCCAGGAGGGGGCGGTGGAGACCTACGGCGCCGACGACTCCTTTCCCATCGACGACATCGACGACATCCTGCCGGGGATGCTGGAGGGGGTGGAGCGGGTGTACTACACCATGGGCGTGCATCCCGACTTCGACCAGCGGCTCATCGGCTGGGTCAACCGGTTGCGCAGCCGGGTGCGGGCCGGGGTCCACACCCCGGGCGAGTTCATCGCCCTGGACCACCTGCTGCACGAGATGCGCCTGTTCAAGAGCGCGGCCGAGATCCGGGCCATGCGCGAGGCCGCGCGCATCTCCGCCGCCGCCCACTGCCGGGCCATGCGGGCCTGCCGCCCGGGCATGAAGGAGTTCCAGCTCGAGGCCGAGCTGCTGCACGAGTTCATGACCCGGGGCGCGCGCTTTCCTGCCTACGTCTCCATCGTCGGCGGCGGGGCCAACGGCTGCGTGCTGCACTACACCGACAACGACGCCGTGCTGCGCGACGGCGACCTGGTGCTCATCGACGCCGGGGCCGAGTACGACTACTACGCCGCCGACATCACCCGCACCTTTCCCGTCAACGGCCGCTTCAGCCGCAGCCAGCGTGCCCTCTACGAGGTGGTCCTGGCGGCGCAGGCCGCGGCCATCGACGCGGTGCGCCCGGGCAACCACTGGAACGATCCCCACGATGCCGCGGTGCGCGTGCTCACCGAGGGCCTGGTGGCGCTGGGCCTGCTCAAGGGCCGCGTGCCCACCCTCGTCCGCAACGAGCGCTACCGGGAGTTCTTCATGCACCGCACCGGCCACTGGCTGGGCATGGACGTGCACGACGTGGGCGACTACAAGGTGGACGACCAGTGGCGCGAGCTGGAGCCGGGCATGGTGCTCACGGTGGAGCCCGGCCTCTACGTGCGCGCCGGCAGCCGGGTGGCGAAGAAGTGGTGGAACACCGGCATCCGCATCGAGGACGACG
>JALSIK010000171.1 GCA_026990045.1 Chromatiales bacterium
GTCACCACCGCCCCGCGCTCCGCCAGGTGGCGGGCCACGGCCAGCGCCGGGTACACGTGGCCGCCGGTGCCCCCGGCCATGATCACCACCCGCAGGCCCTGCATGGCGCCGCCGTTCATGTCCTGCGCCTCCGTTGGGGCGCCGCGCACTCCAGCCCCACCCGCAGCACCAGGGCCAGGGCCACGCAGGTCACCACCAGGCTGGAGCCGCCGTAGCTCATGAGGGGCAGGGTCAGGCCCTTGGTGGGCAGCACGCCCATGTTCACCCCCATGTTGATGAAGGCCTGCAGCCCCAGCCACACGGCCAGCCCCCAGGCCAGGTGGGCGGCGAAGGGCCGCCCGGCCTCCGCCGCCCGCCGTCCCAGCGCCACCATGCGCCACAGGACGAAGGCGTACAGGCCCAGCACCGCCAGCACCCCGGCCAGGCCCAGCTCCTCGGCCAGGACCGCGAACACGAAGTCGGTGTGGGCCTCCGGCAGGTAGAACAGCTTCTGCACCGAGGCCCCCAGGCCCACCCCGAACCACTCGCCGCGGCCGAAGGCGATGAGGGCCTGGGTGAGCTGGAAGCCGGCGCCGTAGGGATCGGACCAGGGATCGAGGAAGGCGGTGAGGCGCTCCAGCCGGTAGGGCTCCAGCCACGCCAGCAGCGCCAGCCCCAGACCCAGGCTGGCCAGCAGGAGCAGGAACTGGCTGAGGCGGGCCCCGCCCAGCCACATCATGCCGGCGGCGGTGGCCAGCAGCACGGCGGCGGCGCCGTAGTCCGGCTCCAGCAGGAGCAGGAACACCAGCACCAGCAGCAGCACCATGGGCCGCAGGAAACCCGCCGCCTCGGTGCGCACCGCCCGGCCGTGGCGCACCAGGTAGCCGGCCAGGTAGACGATGGCGAACAACCGGGCCGGCTCCGAGGCCTGCAGGTTCACCGGCCCCAGGCCCAGCCAGCGGCGGCTGCCGTTGACCGCCTGGCCCAGCCCCGGCACCAGCACCAGCAGCAGCAGGACCACGGCCGCCAGCACCAGCCACGGCCCGGCCCGCTCCCACGCCGCCAGCGGCACCCGGAGCACGCCCGCGGCCAGGACCAGCCCCGCGGCGGCGTGGGCGGCCTGGCGCCAGAAGTAGTACAGCGGCTCCCCGGTGGCGTGCTCGGCCACCGACACCGAGGCCGAGCCCACCATCACCAGGCCCGTGCCCAGCAGGGCCAGCGCGGCCAGCAGCAGCGGGCGGTCCAGGCCGCCGGCGGGCGCGGCGGGGACGGCCGCCGGCCCGTGGCGCAGGTCGGTGATGGCCGCCGCCCTCACCGCAGCATCCTCCGCACCGCGTCCACGAAACGCTCGCCCCGCTCCTCGAAATCGCGGAACTGGTCGAAGCTGGCACAGGCCGGCGACAGCAGCACCGTGTCGCCGGGCTCCGCCGCCGCCGCCGCCAGCCGCACCGCGGCCTCCATGTCCGCCGCGTGGTGCACGGGGGCGAGCCCCGCCAGGGCCCGCTCCAGCAGCGGCGCGTCCTCGCCCATGAGGACCAGGGCCCGCAGGCGGTCCCCGGCGGCGCGGCGCAGGGGCGAAAAGTCCTGTCCCTTGCCCTGCCCGCCGGCGATGAGCACCACGCGCCCCGAGGCCACCCCGGCCAGGGCGGCGGCGGTGGCCCCCACGTTGGTGGCCTTGGAATCGTTGACCCAGGTGACGCCGCCGGCCTCGGCCACCCGCTGGGCGCGGTGGGGCAGACCGGCGAACCGCTCCAGCGCCTGCACCGTGGCCGCGCGCGGCAGGCCCGCCGCCTCGCCCACGGCCAGCGCCGCGAGGGCGTTGGCCAGGTTGTGCCGCCCCAGCAGGGGCACCCGCGCCGCCGGCAGGACCGGCTCGCGCTCCCGGGCCAGCCAGGTCTCACCCCCGTGCGCCCGCAGGCCCCAGCCCCCGGGCGCGGGTTCCCCCAGGGTGAAGGGCACGCGGCGGTCCCGCTCCACCGCGGCCGCCAGCCCGCACACCACCGGGTCGTCGGCGTTGTACACGGCCCGCCCGCAGCCGGTGAAGATGCGCGCCTTGGCCGCGGCATAGGTTTCCAGGTCCGGGTAGCGGTCCAGGTGATCCGGGCTCACGTTGAGCAGCGCCGCGGCCACCGGGCGCAGGCTGGCGGTGGTCTCCAACTGGAAACTGGACAGCTCCAGCACGTAGAGCGCCGCCGGCGGCCCCGCCAGCAGGTCCAGCGCCGGGGTGCCGATGTTGCCGCCCACCCGCACCTCCACCCCGGCGGCCCGGGCCATCTCGCCCACCAGGGCGGTGACCGTGCTCTTGCCGTTGGAGCCGGTGATGGCCGCCACCGGCGCCTCCACCACCCGGGCGAAGATCTCGATGTCGCCCACCACCGGCACCCCGCGCGCGGCCGCCGCGGCCACCGCCGGCTCGGCCAGGGACAACCCCGGGCTCAGCACCACGGCGTCGGCCCGGGCGAAGGCGGCCTCGTCCAGCCCGCCGGTGAACACCGCCACGTCGGGCAGCTCGGCGCGCAGCGCGGCCAGCCCCGGCGGCCGGGGGCGGGTGTCGGTGACCGCCACCTCGTAGCCGCAGCCGGCCAGGAAGCGCGCCGCCGACAGGCCGCTGGCCCCCAGGCCCGCCACCAGCACCCGCGGTCCCGGCAAACCGGGATCGGGACGTGCCTCGTGCTGCGTCGCCGCCATCATCTAGCGCACCTTGAGCGTGGCCAGCCCCACGAGCACCAGGATCACCGTGATCACCCAGAAGCGCACGATGACCCGGGGCTCCGGCCAGCCCTTGAGTTCAAAGTGATGGTGCAGCGGCGCCATGCGGAAGATGCGCCGCCCCGTGAGCTTGTACGAGGCCACCTGGAGAATGACCGACACGGTCTCCACCACGAACACCCCGCCCATGACGAACAGCACCAGCTCCTGGCGCACCA
This sequence comes from Chromatiales bacterium, assembly GCA_026990045.1. Lineage (GTDB taxonomy): Bacteria > Pseudomonadota > Gammaproteobacteria > CAMYNG01 > CAMYNG01 > JALUTW01. Next base: position 2,907 of record JALSIK010000171.1, read on the forward strand.
GCACCGCCAGCACGCCCAGCGCCGCACCCAGGGCCAGCGCCCCCACGTCGCCCATGAAGACCTGGGCCGGGTAGGTGTTGAACCAGAGGAACCCCAGGCCCGCCCCCACCAGGGCGCCGCAGAACACCACCAGCTCGCCCACCCCGGGGATGAAGGGAATGGCCAGGTACTCGGCGAAGCGGGCATGGCCGGTGAGATAGGCGAAGATCCCCAGGGCCCCGCCCACCATCACCGCCGGCATGATGGCCAGGCCGTCGAGGCCGTCGGTGAGGTTGACCGCGTTGGACGACCCCACGATGACGAAGTAGGCCAGCACCACGTACCCCCAGCCCAGGTCCAGGGCCACGTCCTTGAACACCGGCACGATGAGCCGGGTCTCCGCCGGCACCTGCGCGGTGTGGTAGAGGAACACCGCCACGGTGAGCCCGGCCACCGTCTGCCACAGGTACTTCTGCTTCGCCGGCAGGCCGCGGGGATCGCGGCGCACCAGCTTGCGCCAGTCGTCCACCCAGCCGATGAGGCCGAAGGCCAGCATCA
>JALSIK010000172.1 GCA_026990045.1 Chromatiales bacterium
CGGTAATGGAACGAAGTCCGGACAGCCGTTTCAGTCCCCTGCGTCCCCCTCCGGGACTGAAACGCCCTCGGGGAAACCTATAGGCCAGGCACCCGCCAGGGCTTTTGATCCACGTCAAGGAGTGCCACAGCCGCAATGGCCCGGCGCAACGCCATTGGAATTACAAGTTATTAGAAAATAATAACTTTATAAAAATGCATTGAATGGCCTTATGGAGGGATAAAAAATTTCAGGCGGGACGGATTCACCGTGCCGCGCATGGCCCGCCTGGAACCCCCCACCCAGGAGGCCCGGCCGGCGGCAAAACGGGGACCGCCATCAGGCCCCGGCGGCGCTGCAGGCCTCGAGGGGACGCTCCCGGTACAGCCGCACCCCGACGCCTTCCTCGCGGCAGTGGGCCACCCGGGCCCAGCGCCGGTAGGTGCGCACCACGCGATCGAACTCCAAGGTGAACACCAGGGCCACCACTTCCCCCGGGTGCAGCGGCAGGCGGGGTGCGCTGAGAAACACCCCGCCGGCGCTGAGGTTGAGCGTCTCGCAACGCACGGGATGGCCACCGGTGGCGTACACGTAGGCGGTCACCCGGGCACCCCGGCGTATCTCCCGGCGTCTTTCCATCTGTTGCAGTCCTCCTCCCCCGCGGGCCTGCGAACATGGTAGGGTGAATATAGCACCGGACCGCGCGGCCTCACCGTGGAAAATTCACAGTTCCGGTGTGACCGCCGCCTGAACCGCGTGCCCCGGCGCCGGTCCCACGGGGAAACCCAGCTGGAGATCCCGTTCCCATGCCTGACATGCACCTGCTGCTCACCCTCCTGGAATACCTGGCCTTCACCTTCATCTTCTTCGTGGGGCTGGCGGTGCTGGCCATCGCCGCCGTCTTCGTCCACGACGTCCTCCAGCGCAAGAACGCCATCTACCGCAACTACCCGGTCATCGGTCACTTCCGCACGCTGTTCACCCACCTGGGCAAGTTCTTCCGCCAGTACTTCTTCGCCATGGACCGCGAGGAGCTGCCCTTCAACCGCGCCGAGCGCAACTGGGTCTACCGCGCCGCCCGCAACGCCGCCACCACCGTGGCCTTCGGCTCCACCCGCGACCTGCGCCCGCCGGGCACCATCCTGTTCGTCAACTGCCCCTTTCCCATGCTGGAGCGCGACGCCACCCCGGTGGGCGAGATGGTGCTGGGGCCGTACTGCGACCACCCCTACCGCACCCGGGCGCTGGTCCACGTCTCCGGCATGAGCTACGGCGCCCTCTCCCGCCCCGCGGTGCAGGCCCTGTCGCGGGGCGCGGCCATGGCCGGCTGCTGGCTCAACACCGGCGAGGGCGGCCTGTCGCCCTACCACCTGGAAGGCGGCGCCCACCTGGTGTTCCAGATCGGCACCGCCAAGTACGGGGTGCGCGATGCCGAGGGCCGGCTGTCCGACGAGCGCCTGCGCCAGGTGGCGGCCCACGAGCAAGTGAAGATGTTCGAGCTGAAACTGAGCCAGGGCGCCAAGCCCGGCAAGGGCGGCATCCTGCCCGCGGCCAAGGTCACGCCGGAGATCGCCCGCATCCGCGGCATCCCGGTGCACGCCGATTCCATCAGCCCCAACCGCCACCCCGAGATCGACTCGGTGGACGACCTGCTGGACATGATCACCCGCATCCGCGCGGTCACCGGCAAGCCCACGGGATTCAAGACCGTCATCGGCGCCCGCGGCTGGCTGGACGACCTGTGCCGGGCCATCCGCGCCCGCGGCCTGGAAGACGCCCCCGATTTCATCACCGTGGACGGCGCCGAGGGAGGCAGCGGCGCCGCGCCCATGAGCCTCATGGACTACATGGGCCTGCCCATCGCCGAGGCCCTGCCCCTGGTGGTGGACACGCTGGAGGCCCATGGCCTGCGCCAGCGCATCCGCGTCATCGCCTCGGGCCGGCTCATCACCCCCGGCGGCGTGGCCTGGGCCCTGTGCACCGGGGCCGACTTCGTCACCACCGCGCGCGGCTTCATGTTCGCGCTGGGCTGCATCCAGGCCATGCAGTGCAACCGCAACACCTGCCCCACCGGGGTCGCCACCCACAACCCCCGCCTGCAGAAGGGCCTGGACCCCGGCGACAAGGCCCGCCGCGTGGCCAGCTATGCCCGCACCCTGGAACGGGAGGTGGGGGTCATCGCCCACTCCTGCGGCGTGCACGAGCCGCGCCAGTTGCGCCGCTTTCACGCCCGCATCGTCATGTACGACGGCCGCACCCTGCCCCTGGACGAGTATTACCGCAACGGGCACAGGGTCTCTCCCGCGCCGGCGGCCCGCAGCGCTTGAGCTGGATCAATTCCCCCGAGGTGCGCGCTGTTATCCTGAGCGCCGTGGTCACGTATACTTGCGCCACCGGACCCAGCGAGCCCCCGCCATGACCCGACTCGCCGACCCCTTCGGCCGCACCATCGACTACCTGCGCGTGTCGGTCACCGACCGCTGCGACCTGCGCTGCAGCTACTGCCTGCCCGAGGGCTTCCGCGACTTCGACGAGCCCGACCACTGGCTCACCTTCGAGGAGATCACCCGCGTGGTGGCGGCCTTCGCCGCCCTGGGCACGCGCCGGGTGCGCCTCACCGGCGGCGAGCCCCTGGTGCGCCGGGACCTGCCGCGCCTGGCCGGACGCCTGGCTGCCCTGCCCGGCGTCGAGGACCTGTCCCTGTCCACCAACGCCACCCGCCTGGCGAAGCAGGCCGGGGCCCTGTACGCCGCCGGCATCCGCCGCCTCAACGTGTCGCTGGACTCCCTGGATCCCGACACCTACCGCCGCATCACCCGCGGCCGCCTGGACAAGGTGCTGGCCGGGCTCATGGCCGCGCGCGAGGCCGGCTTCGCGCCCATCAAGATCAACATGGTGGTCATGCGCGGGGTCAACGATCACGAGGTGGAGGACATGCTGGCCTTCTGCCTGGAGCACGGCTTCACCCTGCGCTTCATCGAGACCATGCCCGTGGGCGACACCGGCCGCGCCGCCAGCGACCGGTACGTGGACCTGCGCGAGGTGCGCGCCCGCCTGGAACGGCGCTACGAACTCATCCCGGCCCACATGCCCGGCGGCGGCCCCGCCCGCTACGTGCAGGTGGCCGGCACCGGACTGCGCATCGGTTTCATCACGCCCCTCTCGCAGCACTTCTGCGCCACCTGCAACCGCGTGCGCCTGGCCGCCGACGGCACCCTGTACCTGTGCCTGGGCCAGGACGACCGCTACGCCCTGCGCCCGCTGCTGCGCGCCGGCATCGACGACGCCGGGCTGCAGGAACACATCCGCCGCGCCATCGCCCTCAAGCCGGAACGCCACGAATTCCGCGACGCGCCGGAAAAGGTGGTGCGGTTCATGTCCCAGACGGGCGGCTGACGCCGCACCGCATCAGGCCGTGCGGGCAAGACCCGTCATCGCCGCCATGGCCGCCGGCCTCGCCGCGC
>JALSIK010000173.1 GCA_026990045.1 Chromatiales bacterium
TGTTCCTGCATGCCAAGGTGATGGAGCGCGATGACACGCCATAGGCGCCGCCGCCTCAAGCTCAGGTCGCTCTACGTCTGGCACCGCTGGCTGGGCGTGGCCGCGGCCCTGTGGGTGGTCGTGCTCTCTCTCACCGGCATCGCCCTCAACCACACCGAGGAGCTGGCACTGGACGCCACGCCGGTGGAGTGGTCCTGGCTGCAGGATGCTTACGGCATCCGCAGCCCCGTCGAGGTCCCGGCCTTTCGCGCCGGCGGCCGCTGGGTCAGCCAGTGGGGCGACCGCATCTACCTGGACGCGCGGCCCGCGGGCCGCCTCGGCGGCCCCCTGCGGGGCGCGCTGGAGGTGGACGGCATCATCGCCGCCGCCGGCGACAACGAGATCCTGCTCCTGACGCCGGCGGGCGAGCGGGTGGAGCTGCTGGGCCCCGCGCACGGCGTTCCCGCGGGCATCGCGGCGCTGGGGCGCGGCCCCGGCGGCCGGCCCGTGGTACGCGCCGCCCATGGCCTGTACGTGAGCGACCGGGAATTCACCGCCTGGCGCCACCTGGATGCAGGCGCCGTCCGGTGGAGCGACCCCGCTCCCCTGCCCGCGGCGCTGCACGAGGCCATCGCCCCGGCCTACCGGGCCGGGCTGCTGTCCGCCGAGCGGGTATTGCTGGACCTGCATAGCGGGCGCCTGCTGGGCCGGGCGGGGGTATGGCTGTCCGATGCCGCGGCCGTGATCCTGGTGGTCCTGGCGCTGTCGGGTACCTTCCTGTGGTCCCGGCAGATCAGAAGACGGAGGGCAGGAGACAGAAGACGGAGGACGGAGGACAGAAGCCCGTAGGGCGGCATCGCGAAGCGACGCCGCCGAAACCATGGTGTCGGCTTTCGCTGCGCTCAAGCCGACCCACGTTCAGAGGACGGAAGACGGAGGACGGAGGACAGACGTAGGACGGCATCGCGAAGCGACGCCACCGAAACCATGGTGTCGGCTTTCGCTGCGCTCAAGCCGACCTACGTTCAGAGGACGGAAGACGGAGGACGGAGGACAGACGTAGGGCGGCATCGCGAAGCGACGCCACCGAAACCATGGTGTCGGCTTTCGCTGCGCTCGAGCCGACCCACGTTCAGAGGACGGAAGACGGAGGACGGAGGACAGACGTAGGGCGGCATCGCGAAGCGACGCCACCGAAACCATGGTGTCGGCTTTCGCTGCGCTCAAGCCGACCTATGTACTGTCTTCTGTCACCCGTCTTCTGGCATCTGAACGAACCGCCCCCTGACCTCTGTGCCCTCTCACCTGAACTCCAGTTTCAGGGAGGCATAGAGCCGGTGGGAACCCTCCACGAGGGGATGCAGTTCGGTGTAACCGGGCCCCAGGTTCTGGCCGGTGAGAGCCAGCTCGCCGCGGTAGTCGCGGCCTTTCCACCGGTAGGCCAGGCGCAGATCGTAGCGCCGGGTGGCGGCACGCAGTCCGCTGTCCGAGATGTGTTTCATGCGCCCCAGGTAGTAGGCCCCGGCGCTCACCGTCCAGCCCGGCGCCAAGCGGTGAATGACCAGCAGCGAGGCCACGTCCCGGGGACTGGCCGTGTTGAAATCCTGGTCTGGGCGAGTGGTGGGAGGCGCATCGGCATGGGCATGGGCATACGCCAGGTGAACCCGCCCGCGGGAGTGGCGCCAGTCCAGTTCCGCCTGCACCGTGTCCAGGTCCACCTCGCCGCTGTTGGCGAAATATCCCTCCTTGTCCGGATCGATGTCCCCGGCCTCGCCAGGCTCCAGCACCACGAGGTCGCGCAGCCGGTGTCGGGCCACGGCCACGTCCCACCTCAGCCCGTTCCCTGCCGTGGCGCCCACCCAGGCCAGCTCGAAACTGGTGATGCGCTCGGCATCCGGCATGGTCTTGCGGAAGAAGACCTGCTGGCGCCCGACGCCCGGGATATCAATACCGGTATCGGTAAAGGCCTCGAAGGCCACCGGCGTGCGGGTGGCGGTGGAGGCTGACAGGCGCAGGGTGTGCCCGGGGCGCAGGCGCCAGTTGGCGGCCAGCAGGCCGGCGGGCTCGGTGCCGGTGATGTCGTTGTTCTCCACCATGAGCCCGCCGTGCAGCAGCCAGTCCGCCGCCACTTCCCAGGCCGCGTGACCGAACAGCCGCTGCATGTCGATGTCCACGGGGTTGAACCGGCCCAGGAAACGCGGTGAATCCACCTGGTCGCGGCGCACGCTGGCGCCCCAGGCCAGGCGCAGGCCCTCGGCGGGGGCCAGCGAGTGCCGCAGCTCGAGGTCGTAGCGCTGCCCGCTCCGGCTCTGGTCGTAGGGCAGCGTGGTCACGGGGAACGGCGGCGACGGCAGGTTCACCAGGGTGTATTCCTCGACGTTGTCGTACCCGTTGTGGTAGAACCGCGCCAGCAGCCGTTCCTCGTCACCCAGCGCGCGTTCCCATTCCACGAGCTGGAAATTGCTGCGCAGGACGATGGCGTGCCGCGGCGTGTTGCCGCCGGCGGCGGCATCGTCCTGGGGCTCGTCCTGGTCCACGTCTCCCTGGCTGAACCCCACCTGCACGCTGACGCGGTCGCGTCCCGTGGCCTGGATATCGGCCCGCCCCACCACGTGGCCCACGCGCCTGCCGTCGAAGCGGTTGCGGAACCCCCGGTCCTCCTGGTACCAGGCGGTGAGCCGGTAGTCCATGCGCGCGGTGCCGCCACCGCTGCGCACGGTGACCTCGCGCAGCCCGCGCTCGCCGGCGTTGACCCGGGCATAGAGCCCGCCGTCCAGCGCCGCGGCCCGGGTGATGATGTTGACGACGCCGAGGAACGAATTGGAGCCATAGGTGGCGGAATTGGGCCCCCGCACCACCTCGATGCGCTCGATGTCGTCGATGTTGAGGGACAGGGCCGACCACACCGGCCCGCCGATGGTGGGCACGTACACCGAGCGCCCGTCCACCATCACCTGCATGCGGCGGGAAAAGGCATCGTTGGCCACCAGGTGGGCGGCCACGGGGGCATGACCGCGGTCGTAACCCACGATGAACCCCGGCACCAGGCGCAGCAGCTCGGCCACCTCGGTGGCGCCCGAGGCCTCGATGAGCTCGCGATCGATGACCGTGACTGCGACCGGGGCATCCTCGCGCCGCTGCGGCAGGGGCGAGGCGGTCACCACCAGCGGCAGCTCGGCGAAGAACCCTTCCTCCGCCTCCGCGAGCCCGGTCTGGGCCGGAGCGGGTGCCGCCGCCGCGCCGAGCAGCACGCCTGCGAGCATGGCCACCGTGTGGACCGCGGACGTTCCCCTGGCTTCTGGCGGCATGGCGCTGATGGCCTCCTCGCGCGGGTTCCGGATACTGCACCGGGGCCGATCACGACCCGCGGGCCTGCGGGCGGCTACCCGGGGATGTTAACCCGAGGGACAAGTGACGG
>JALSIK010000174.1 GCA_026990045.1 Chromatiales bacterium
GTTCCATCCCTCCGCGGCCGGCCCCCAGCCCCCCGTTCCCAGTCCCCAGCCTCCAGCAGCCAGCCCCTTGTCCCCCCGTATCCCCCCACAGCACCTGGAGGCAGGCCAGGGCGGCCACGGCCGCCACCCGCCGGCGCGGGACACATTGACCCTCCACGGCAAACTGGTAAAATTTCCACAATATTTATCTGGATTACAGGGCTGTTGGAAAACAGCCTGGTAAGGCGGGGCTGGGCTTCCCCGCCCGTCAATCAGGCCCCTGAGCGCTTGATTCGGCTTAGCCGAACCCGGACCTGCGCCGGGTTCGGCGCGTTGACAAAGGCCCAGGACGGCCTTTTTCAACATCCTGTTAGATACGTCCTGGCCAGTGAGGAGGTACCCCATGCACAGATCCTGTTTGCCTGGATGGGCGGGAGTGTTTCTGGCCTGCGTGACCGCGAGTGCCCTTGCCGCTGCTCCCGGTGACGGGCGGGATGCCGAGCGTGCGCGGCTGCAGGAACGGGTCGAGAAGGTGCTCAACGATGAGGCCCTGCGCGCGGCAGCGTTGGAGGCAGGCCGTGAAAGGGCCGCATTCTGCTTCTTCTGCCACGGCGAGGACGGGAACAGCAGGCGGCCCCACATTCCCAAGCTGGCGGGGCAGAATCCGGTCTACCTGCTCGATCAGATAGAAAAATTCGCCGACGGCCGACGCAAGACCTCCTACATGCAGGTGCTGGCCAGGCGTTTCAGCGACGAGGACAAGGTCAACCTGGTGGTCTATTTTTCCAGCCTGCCGGTGAAGCCGGCTGGGGGCGACCCGGCCCTGGCGGTGCAGGGAATGAAGATTTACCGCACGCGTTGCGTGGGCTGCCACGGGGAGGACGGGCGCGGAAAGAAGGGATACGCGCGCCTTGCCGGGCAGCAGCCGGAATACGTGAAGAAGACGCTGGTGGGTTTCCGGGACCACGAGGGCCGCCGGGAGAGTGCGTTCATGCGGGCCATGGTGGCCGGACTGAGCGATGCCGACATCGAGGCCCTCGCCGCCTACATCGCCAGCATGGATTGAGGCGTCGTGCGGGGCCGGGTCGCGACCGCCCCGGCGCAGGCTGTGATGGCGAAGCCATGGTCCCTTCGCGATGGTGCGCGCGCGGCGAACGCATCCTGCGACGCGTGCCGGTATCAACGCAAAGGCGCAGCATCCGCAGGGCGGCTCGAGCGGGGCGAAAGCCGCCGGCACGGGCGCCGGGGCCCGGCGTTCCATCCCTCCGCGGCCGGCCCCCAGCCCCCCGTTCCAGCCCCCAGCCCCTAGCAGCCAGCCCCCTGTCCCCCCATGTCCCCCCACAGCACCTGGAGGCAGGCCAGGGCGGCCACGGCCGCGGTCTCCGCGCGCAGGATCCGCGGTCCCAGGCGCAGGGCGGTGAAGCCGGCCGCGGCGGCCGCCTCGTGCTCGTGCGGGGCCAGGCCGCCCTCGGGGCCGATGAGCAACTCGGCGGCGCGGGCGGCCTGCAGCCGGGCGGGCACGGTGTCTCCCTCCGGAGACAGCACGAGGCGCAGGCCGCGGGCCGGCTGCGCCAGGTATTCGGCCAGGGCCAGCGGCTCGTGCAGGACGGGCAGGCGCGCGCGGCCGCACTGTTCGCAGGCGCCGACCAGCACGCCTCGCCAGTGATCCATGCGCCGCGGCCGGTTGTCCGCGCGCAGCCGGACCACGCTGCGCTCGGTGATCACCGGGGTGATGGAAGCCACGCCCAGCTCCACCGCCTTCTGGATCACCCAGTCCATGCGTTCCCCCCGGGCCAGGCCCATGACCAGGTGCAGCGCCAGCGCTGGCTCGGGGAGGGGATCGCGCAGGGCCTCCACCTGCACCCGTGCCGTGCCGCGGCGCACCCGGACCAGGCGACCGGCGGCCTCCGTGCCCTCGCCGTCGAACAGGATCACCGGGGCGCCCGCGCGCAGGCGCAGCACCGTGGTGCAGTGGCGCGCGGCACGCGGGTCCAGCTCCAGCTCGGTGCCGGGCACCAGGGCCTGCGGGGTGTGGAGGCGGGGGATGCGCATCAGGTCCAGGGGCGAGTGGCGAGGGGCGAGGGCCGAGGCAAGGCGGCCGGGGAAGACGCCGGCCCTCGTGGATTACCGGCGGGGTACGGCTTGGTGTTCATGCCTGTGTCGCCAGATCGATGCCTTCGATGGCGACGTCCACCATGAGGTCGATTTCGTCGTCGGCGATCACGTAGGGCGGCATGAAGTAGATCACGTTGCCCAGGGGGCGCAGCAGCACGCCGCGTTCCAGGCCGTGGCGGTAGACGGTGAGCCCGCGCCGTTCCTGCCAGGGCCAGGGCTCGCGGGTGGCCTTGTCGCGCACCATCTCCACCGCCAGGATCATGCCGTGCTGGCGCACCTCGCCCACGTGGGGGTGATGGGCCAGGGGGGCGGCCGCCCGCGCCAGGCGCGCGGCCTTGTCCCGGTTGCGCCGGATCACGTCGTCGTCCTCGAAGATGTCCAGGGTCGCCAGGGCCGCGGCACAGCCCAGGGGATTGCCGGTGTAGCTGTGGGAGTGGAGGAAGGCGGTGAGCTTCTCGTAGTCGTCGTAGAAGGCGCCGTAGATTTCGTCCGTGGTGAGGGTCACGGCCAGCGGCAGGGTGCCGCCGGTGAGTCCCTTGGACAGGCACATGAAGTCCGGGCTGATCCCGGCCTGCTCGCAGGCGAACAGGGTGCCGGTGCGGCCGAAGCCCACCGCGATCTCGTCTGCGATGAGATGCACGCCGTAGGCGTCGCAGGCCTCGCGCAGCAGCCCCAGGTACACCGGGTCGTACATGCGCATGTGGCCCGCGCACTGCACCAGGGGTTCCACCACCACCGCGCACACCTCGTGTGCGTGGCGCTCCAGGAGCTCCGCCATGTCCGCGAACCGGCGCCGGCTGTAGTCGGCGCAGGACTCTCCCGGCTCGCGGTGGAAGCAGTCCGGCGAGGGCGCGGTGAGCACGTCCATGAGCAGCGGGCCGTAGGTGTCCTTGTACAGGGCCACGTCCCCCACCGCCAGCGCACCCAGGGTCTCGCCGTGGTAGCTGTTGGCCAGGGTGATGAAGCGCCGCTTCTCCCGCCGGCCGCGGTTCTGCCAGTAGTGGAAGCTCATCTTGAGCGCCACTTCCATGGCCGATGATCCGTTGTCGGCATAGAAGCAGCGGGTGAGCCCGGGCGGGGTGATTTCCACCAGCCGCTCCGACAGGCGCACCACCGGCTCGTGGGTGAAGCCGGCCAGGATCACGTGCTCCAGGGTCCGGGCCTGTGTCGCCACCGCCTCGCTGATGCGCGGATTGGCGTGCCCGAACAGGTTGACCCACCAGGAGGAGATGGCATCCAGGTAGCGCCGCCCCTCGAAGTCGTACAGCCACACGCCCTCGAGGGG
>JALSIK010000175.1 GCA_026990045.1 Chromatiales bacterium
ACCGGCCCCGACCAACATCATCCCGGGCCGGACAGCAGCATCAGGACCAGGGCCAGGGCCCAGGCCCCCGCCAGGATCAGGTCCTCGCACCACTCCAGCACCCGCCGCGGAGCCCCCGCGGCATGCTCGCGTTCGTCGGTCATCTCGCACCTCCCTCCCGTGCCCTGATCCAGCGGGGCCGTCCGTGGCCCGGCGGCGCCTCCTGCCCGCGCCGGAATGCCATGGGCCACAGCATGGCCCCGGCCCGGGGCCGGCCCCGGGCCGGGGCTGGCGCTCCGGGGATGAAAAATGACGAATCGTGGCGGGCGGCCGGCGGCGGCCGCGGCTGTGTTATATAACTGGCTCAGGCTTGGCATTCCCCCCGGACCGGCGCCAACGACGCCCCATGCCGCCATGAAACGCACCATCGCCATCGTCGAGGACGAGCCCGCCATCCGCGACAACTACGCCGACGCCCTGCGGGCACAGGGCTACCGGGTGGACCTGTTCGGCAACCGGCCGCAGGCCCTGGCCGCGTTCCGCCGGCGGCTGCCGGATCTCGCCGTCCTGGACATCGGGCTGGAGGACGAGCAGGAGGGCGGCTTCGAGCTGTGCCGCGAGCTGCGCGCCCTCTCGCCCACCCTGCCCATCGTGTTCCTCACCGCGCGGGACAGCGATCTGGACGCCGTCTCCGGGCTGCGCCTGGGCGCCGACGACTATCTCACCAAGGACATCAGCCTGGCCCATCTGTGCGCCCGCATCCACGCGCTGTTCCGTCGCCTGGACGCCCTGCAGCAGAACGAGCAGCCGCAGCAGCTGGAACGCGGGCCGCTGGAGCTGGACCTGGACCGCCTGCGGGCCCGGTGGCACGGCGAGCCCGTGGACCTGACCCTCACCGAGTTCTGGATCGTGCACTCCCTGGCCCGCCGGCCGGGGCACGTGAAGAGCCGGGAGCAGCTCATGCAGGATGCGCGCATCGTGGTGGACGACGCCACCATCACCTCGCACATCAAGCGCATCCGCCGCAAGTTCCTGGACCTGGACCCGGCGTTCGCCGCCATCGACACCGTCTACGGCATGGGTTACCGCTGGTGCGACTGAGCCTGCGCGCCAAGCTGCTGCTGGCGGCCGCCGCCCTGCTGGCGGTGCCGTGGGCCGGATATCACTACGTGCAGGAGCTGGGCCGTCACCTGCAAAAGGAGCTTGAGCGATCGCTGCTGGACCGGGCGCGCCTGGTGGCCGCGGCGCTGGCCGATCGGCGCGAACTCTGGACCGGGGCCAGCGGCGACGCCCGCGGCGGCCGCCACGTGTACGTGCGCACCCTGCCGGGACCTGTCCAGCTCGACGGCTACCTGGAAGAGTGGCGCGAGTACGACGTGCCCGCCGTGCCCCTGGAGGCGGCGTCCCCCGGCAACGCCGGCGGCCACCGCGCGCGCTGGCGCGTGGGACGGCGCGGCCGGCACCTCTACCTGGCGGTGGAGGTGGACGACGAGCACATCGTCTACCGCGATCCGCGCAGCCTGCGCCTGGACCGCAACGACTTCGTCGAGCTCAGCCTCACCGACTCCGCGGGACGCCTGGTGCGCTACCTGGTGGCCACCAGCGCGCCGGGGTGGGTCAACGCCCATCGCCTCGCGGGCACCGATCCCGCCAGCCTGCCGCGGCGCCCCGAGCTGCGCATCAAGGGGGAATGGCAGGAAACCGCCGGCGGCTGGGTGGTGGAGCTGCGCCTCCCGCTGTCCATGCTGGGCCCGCGCCTGGCCCTCGCCGTGGGCGACGTGGACGAACCGGGCTCGCGCCGGCTGGCCGCGCTGGTGGCCACCGGCGCGCGGGCGCCGGCCGGCGCCCTGCCCAGCATCATCGTGCCCTCGCCGCGCATGGAGCGCAGCCTGGCCCGCTTCGCCGGCGCCGGCATCCGCCTGTGGGTGGTGGACCGGGACTTCCGCGTGCTGGGCATCGCCGGTGACCTGGGCCACGGCGCCGGCGCCGCGCCCGGCGGCGCCGGCCCGCACTGGCTCTACCGCCTGCTCCTGCCCCAGCCCGCCGACACCTTCGAGGACGACCGGCGCGGGGCCTCGCGCCTGGACGGGCCCGAGGTGGCCGAGGCCCTGGCCGGGCGCCCCACGGCGCGCTGGCGCACCAGCCCCGACGGGCGCACCGCCATCCTCGCCGCCGCCTGGCCCGTGCGCCTGGACGGCCGCGTGGCCGGGGCGGTGACGGTGGAGGAGACCGGCGACCGCATCGTGCTGGCCCGCAGCCGGGCGCTGGCCATCCTCATCAACCTGAGCCTGCTCGCCTTCGGGCTGGCCGCCGGCGTGCTGCTGGTGTTCGCCGCCCGCCTGTCGGGGCGCATCCGCCGCCTGCGCGACGCCACCCGCGCCGCCATCGCCGACGACGGCCGCATCCGCGAGGTGCCGGCCCTGGCCGCGGGCGGCGACGAGGTGGGCGACCTGGCACGCGACATCCGCGACATGCTCGCGCGCCTGGCGGGCTACAACCGCTACCTGGAAAAGATGAACTCGCGCCTGGCCCACGAGCTGCGCACCCCCGTGACCGTGGTGCGCTCCTCGCTGGAAAACCTGGAGCAGGGCGCCGGCGGCGACCACGCCCGCGCCTGCCTGGCCCGGGCCCGCGAGGGCCTGGACCGGCTGGGCGGCCTCCTCACCCGCATGCGCGAGGCCAGCCGCCTGGAGCAGACGGTGGCCGCCGAGTCCCGGGCGCCCTTCCGCCTGGACGAGGTGGTGCGGGGCTGCGTGGAAGGCTACCGGCTGGCCTTTCCCCGCTGCACCTTCCGCCTGGAGACGGAGCCGGTCACCGTGGCCGGCAGCCCGGAACTGGCCGCCCAGATGCTGGACAAGCTGGCGGCCAACGCCTGCGACTTCGCCGACCCCGGCACCCCGGTGGAGATCCGCCTGCGCCGGGAGGGGGACGAGGCGGTGCTCACCGTGGCCAACCAGGGCCCGCCCCTGCCCCGCGACCAGGGCGATCTGTTCGCCTCCATGGTCTCGGTGCGATCGAAAAAGGGTGACGAACCCCACCTGGGCCTGGGCCTGTACATCGTGCGCCTCATCGCCGGCTTCCACGGCGGCACCGTGAGCGCGCGCGACCTGCGCGACGATCCCCCGTCCGGGGCGGTGTTCCAGGTGCGCCTGCCCCTGGCCGGGGAAACCTGATCCGGAAAACCGGCGGAGGTCCGCGGGGGATTCCTCGAACGCCGGCCCAACGTGCATCCGCCCTCCGGCGCACCGGCGAAGCCGCTCCGCAGTGCTGGCGCCAGGAGCCAAGAGGCCAAGTGATTGAAATTTCTGGCCCGCGACCTGCCGGAAGACCGGCCGGGCCAGGCGGTAACCGGATAAGTCTTTGTTTCCCGTGTTATCAATGTCCTATGATTCCCG
>JALSIK010000176.1 GCA_026990045.1 Chromatiales bacterium
CTGCTGGCGCACTACCGCGACCGCTTCCGTCACCTGCTGGTGGACGAGTTCCAGGACACCAACACCATCCAGTACGCGTGGCTGCGGCAGCTGGCGGGGGACGGCGGGCAGGTGTTCGCCGTGGGCGACGACGACCAGTCCATCTACGGCTGGCGCGGCGCGCGGGTGGAGAACATCCGCCAGTTCACCCGCGACTTCGACGGCGTGCAGGTGCTGCGCCTGGAGCAGAACTACCGTTCCACCGCCAACATCCTCAACGCCGCCAATGCCCTCATCCGGCACAACCGGGGACGCATGGGCAAGGAGCTGTGGACCGCCGGCGAGGCGGGCGACCCGGTACAGGTGTACACCGCCTTCAACGAAGTGGACGAGGCCAACTACGTGGCGGATGCCATCCGCGAATGGGTGGACGGCGGCGGGCGCCACGACGACTGCGCGGTGCTCTACCGCTCCAACGCCCAGTCGCGGGTGTTCGAGGAGGTGCTGGTGCAGCGCGGCATGCCGTACCGGGTCTATGGCGGGCTGCGGTTCTTCGAACGCCAGGAGATCAAGGACGCCCTGGCCTACCTGCGCCTGGCCGCCAATCCCCACGACGACGCCTCCTTCGAGCGTGTGGTCAACGTCCCGCCGCGGGGCATCGGTGCCCGCACGGTGGCGGCGGTGCGCGAGGCCGCGCGCGGCCGCGGCCTGTCCCTGTGGCACGCCCTGCACGCGCTGGTGGAAGAAAAGGCCCTGCCGGCACGCACCCTGGGCGCGCTGGCCCGCTTCGCCGCCCTCGTCGAGGACCTGGGCCGGGCCGTCCGCGGCCTGCCCCTGGCCGAGCAGGTGGAGCAGGCGCTCGCGGCCTCCGGCCTGCGCGAGCACTACGCGAAGGAAAAGGGCGAGAAGGGCCGGGCCCGGGTGGAGAACCTGGACGAACTGGTGAGCGCGGCGCAGCTGTTCCGGCGCGAGGATCCCGAGGACGGGCTGGAGATGGACGACCTGGCCGCCTTCCTCGCCCACGCCGCGCTGGAGGCGGGCGAGCGCCAGGCCGGCGAGTGGGACGACTGCGTGCAGCTCATGACCCTGCACGCGGCCAAGGGGCTGGAGTTCGACCTGGTGTTCCTGTGCGGGCTGGAGGAGGGCCTGTTTCCCCACCAGCTGTCGCTGGAGGAGCCCGGCCGCCTGGAAGAGGAGCGGCGCCTGTGCTACGTGGGCATGACCCGGGCGCGGCGGCGCCTGGTGCTCACCCATGCCGAGAAGCGCCGCCTGTACGGCGAGGAGACCTACACCCGGCCGTCGCGCTTCCTGGCCGAGATCCCCGAGGACTGCCGCGAGGCGGTGCGCCTGGGCACGGATCCCGCGGCGGCGCCCGCGGGCGGCCTGGCCCTCGGCCAGCGGGTGGTGCACGACACCTACGGCGAGGGGGTCGTGCTCTCGTGCGAGGGGGAGGGCCGCCACTCGCGGGTGCAGGTGAACTTCGCAGATGCCGGTACCAAGTGGCTGGTGCTGGAATACGCCCGCCTGCGGCCGGCGTGAATTCGGAAGACGGAAGACAGAGGCCGGATGATCTGCCAAGATGTTGAAAAAGACCGTCTGGCCTTTCCTAACTCGCCGAATCAAGCATTGACATGCTTGATTCGCGGGCGGAGCAGCCCTGCCCCACCTTGGCAGGCTGTTTTTCAACAGCCTGCTGATCAGTTGAGGGCATGCAGGCGGTCCTTCTCCGCATGCCGCTCCAGCCGGCTCGAGGGCTGGCCCACGAAGTGGCCCTGGACGTAGTCCACCTCGAAGCGGCGCAGGATCTCCAGGGTGGCGGCGTCCTCCACGAACTCGGCGATGGCCTCCTTGCCCAGGGCGTGGGCCACCTGGATCATGGACTGGACCATGGCCTGGTCCACGCGCCCGTCCTTGAGCCCGAGCACGAAGGAGCCGTCGATCTTGAGCTTGTCCACCGGCAGGTGCTTGAGGTAGGCGAACGAGCAGAATCCCGCGCCGAAGTCGTCGAGCGCGAACTGGCAGCCCATCTCGCGCAGGCTGGCGATGAAGTCGATGGCGCCGCTGAGATTGGCAATCGCGGCGGTCTCGGTGATCTCGAAGGTCACCGCCGCGGGCGGCACCGCGTGCTCGGCCAGGGCGTCCTTGATCAGGGCCACCAGCCCCTTGTCCTCCATGGCCCGTCCCGACAGGTTGATGGCGAACCGCACGTCGAGGCCGCGGCGCCTGACCGCGGCCAGCCGGGCGATGGCGTGGCGCACGGTCCAGCGGTCCACGTTGTGGATGAGGCCGAAGCGCTCCGCCGCCGGCATGAAGCCGCCGGGCAGCAGCAGCTCGCCCGTCTCCACCTTCATCCGCAGCAGGGCCTCGTAGTCGCGCACCGCGTCGTCGCGCACCGACATGATGGGCTGGAACACCAGGGTGAAGCGATCATGGTCACAGGCCTCGCGCACGCGCGCGGCCCAGCCCATGTCCTCGGCCATGCCGGCCTTCTCGTTGTCCTGGCGCGAGTACAGGTGGACGCGGTTGCGGCCCTCCGACTTGGCCACGTTGCAGGCCAGGTCGGCCTCGGCCAGGACGTCGTCCGCCGACTGGGCGTGGTTGTTGATCAGGGCCACGCCGATGGTGCAGGTGACGTTGAGGGTCTTGCCGCGGTAGAAGAACTTGAAGCGCTCGAACAGGCCGCGCAGGTTCTCCGCCGCCGCCACCGCCTGCGAGCCGTCCACGTTGTAGAGCAGCACCGTGAACTCGTCGCCGCCGAAGCGGGCCAGCAGGTCACCCTCGCGGATGTGGCGCTTGAGCAGGCGGGTGCATTCTTTCAGGAGCTGGTCCCCGGCGGCGTGGCCGAGGGTGTCGTTGATGTACTTGAACTGGTCCAGGTCGATGTAGAACAGGGCGCAGTCGGCGCCGCTGCGCGCCACGCGCGCGATGACCCGGTTGAGTTCCTGGTGGAAGTACTTGCGGTTGTACAGCCCGGTGAGGGTGTCGTGCTGGGCCTGGTAGGTGAGCTCCTGCTCGATGGCCTTCTGCTCCGAGATGTCGCGGGCGGTGCCGCTGACGCAGCGCACGGCCCCGTCCTCGTCGAAGATGGGCCGGGCGTTGAAGCTGATGTGGTGGGGCCGCCCCTGGGCATCCAGGTGCACGGTCTCGTAGTGCACCAGCTCGCGCCCCGCCATCACGCGGGCGAAGGCCTCGGCGTCCCGCTGGGCCGACTCGGCGGCCTGGAACTCGCTGAAGTGGCGGCCCAGCATCTCCTCCGGCGGCAGGCCGTAGATGGTGGTGGCGGCGCGGTTGAGGTAGGTCCAGCGGCCCTCGGCGTCCATGCTCCAGACCAGGTCGTGGGCGGTCTCCACCAGGTTGCGGTAGCGGGACTCGGCCTCGCGCAGGCGCTCCTCGGTCTCCTTGCGGCGGCTGATGTCGGAGACCAGGCACACGTAGTAGCGGCCGTCGTCCAGGGTCATGGCGCTGACCCGCACCGAGAGGGTACGCACCTCGCCGTGCCCGCCCCGGTAGGTCGCCTCGCGCTCGCCCTCCATCTCGTCCGGCGTCGTCAGGCGCCGGGCCACGTCGGGCAGCAGCCACGCCAGGTGGCGGCCGCGGATCTCCTGCGCGGCGTAGCCGAACAGGCGCTCCGCCGCCGGGTTGAACAGCTGGACGTGGCCCTCCTCGTCGATGACGATGATGCCCTCGGCGGCGTTGTCCACGATGGCGTGCACCGTGGCGTCCTGCTCGCCCAGGCGCCGGAACAGCCGGCTCAGGGCCTGCAGCAGCAGGCCCAGCTCGTCGTTGGACCGGGGGCGCAGGCGCTGGGCCAGCTCGGCGTGGCTGGAGGCACCGCTGCCGTGCATGAGCCAGTGCAGGGGGGCCAGCCCCTGGCGCACGCCGCGGATGGCGGCCACGGTGGCGCCCAGGCAGGCCAGCGACAGCAGGGCCCAGGCGCTGAGCCATTCCACCGGCGGGACGCCGGCCTGCCAGTGGGCGTAGCGCACCATGGCGGCCATGGCCAGCGCGGGCAGGAAGGCGCCCACCATGAGCAGCTTGCGGTCGAGGCCCACCTGCACCCGGTCCAGGCCCAGGTGGCGGCTGAGCCCGCCCAGCAGGTTGAGGCTTTCCAGGTAGCCCGGCAGGCCCACCAGTACGGCCACCACCAGGTTGAGCAGCATGAACTGGAGCAGGCTCGCCGCCGCCCCCAGGTCCGGGTGGCGGATCCCCAGCCAGTGCTGGGCGGTGGGCACCAGCAGCACGTAGAGCAGGAAATAGGCCCAGTAGTTGTTGCCGAAGGCGGCCAGGTGCTCGCCGCTGGGCGGCGGCACGCGCCCCTCGCCCTCCTCTGCCACCGCCAGCAGCGGGCGCAGGTAGCGCCGCAGGTGGAGTATCATGCCCGCCAGCAGAACGGCGTAGAGACCGGCCAGGGGCAGCAGGGCGCCGCCGCGCAGCAGGGCGGGATCGAGCATGCCGAAGTAGAAGGCGACGCCGTAACCGGCCACGGGCATCAGGCCGAAGCTGGCAGCAACCACGAGGATCAGGCGGCGGCTGACGCGGGCGAGGCCTTGTTCCATGTAAACGGCGGTCGTATTGTTGTTGTGGCTTGGCCCGGGGCCGTTGCGACGGAAAGGAACGCTGGACCAATCATGGCAGAAAGGTCCCGCCTTTTCCAATGCCGTTCGTCGCCGTGACGAGACCGTCGGTTCCCGTGCAGTTGCAACGAGTACTTAAAGCCGTGGTGCATGAATCAGCCGCAGCCCATTGAAAGTTGGCAGGGCCACGGTGCCCGCTGGACATGAATTGACCATCCCGGCGGATGGTTCCACAAGACGAACGAGGGAGGAGCGCTTGGCGATGAAAAGACGCGAGTTTCTCAAGGGGGCCGGTGCCGGCGCGCTGGCCGCCGGCCTGGGCGGGGCACCGGCGGTGCACGCGGGCAGGACCATCCGCTGGAAGATGGTGACCACCTGGCCCAAGAACTTCCCCGGCCTGGGCACCGGCGCCAACAAGCTGGCCCGGCTCATCACCGAAATGAGCGGCGGCCGGATCAAGGTCAAGGTCTACGGGGCCAAGGAGCTGGTGCCGGCCTTCGGCGTGTTCGACGCCGTCTCCCGCGGCACCGCCCAGATGGGCCACGGCGCGGCCTACTACTGGAAGGGCAAGCACGAGGCGCTGCAGTTCTTCTCCGCCGTGCCCTTCGGTCTCACCGCGCAGGAGATGAACGGGTGGCTCTATTACGGCGGGGGCATGGAGCTGTGGCGCGAGATGTATGCCCGCTTCAATCTGGTGCCCATGGCGGCGGGCAATACCGGGGTGCAGATGGGCGGGTGGTTCAACAAGGAAATCAACTCCCTGGCCGATCTCAAGGGTCTCAAGATGCGCATTCCCGGTCTCGGCGGCGAAGTGCTCAAGCGCGCCGGCGGCACCCCGGTGAATCTCCCGGGCGGCGAGCTCTACACCTCGCTGCAGTCGGGGGCCATCGACGCCACCGAGTGGGTGGGGCCCTACAACGACCTGGCCTTCGGCCTCTACAAGGCGGCCCGGTACTACTACTATCCCGGGTGGCACGAGCCCGGCACCACCCTGGAGGCCATCGTCAACAAGAAGGCGTTCGATGCCTTGCCCAAGGACCTGCAGGCCATCGTCGAGAATGCCTGCAAGGTGGTCAACCAGGACATGGTGGCCGAGTACGCCGCGCGCAACAACGCCGCCCTCCACGAGCTGGTGACGCGGCACAAGGTCCAGGTACGCCGGTTCCCCGACGACGTGCTGAAGAAGCTGCGCGAGTTGTCGGACCAGGTGGTGGCCGAGCTGGCGTCGCGGGACAAGGAGGCCAGGCGGATCCACGATTCGTTCAGCCGGTTCCGCGACCAGGCCATGGCCTGGAGCGAGCTGTCGGACCTGGCCTACCTGCAGGCGCGCCAGGCCGGGTGAGCCGCGTCAGCCGCCGGCGCAGCCTCCGCCCTCGTCGTGGAGTACCAGGCTGCCGGTGATCTGGCCCACCGTGGCCAGGCCATGGCGGTCCAGGTAGTCCACGATCCCGGCGTTGATCTTCGCGCACAGCAGCGGGTCGTAGAACAGGCCCGTGCCCACCCCCACCGCGGTGGCGCCGGCGATGAGGAACTCGATGGCGTCCCCGGGCGAGGCCACGCCGCCCTGGCCGATGATGGGCACCCCGTGGTCGCGGCACACCTGGTACACCTGGTGCACCTTGAGCAGGGCCACGGGCTTGATGGCCGGGCCCGACAGCCCGCCCTGGTTGTTGCCGATGACCGGGGTACGCGACTCGATGTCGATGGCCATGCCCATGAGCGTATTGATGACGGCGAAGGCGTCGGCGCCCGCCTCCAGGCAGCGGCGGGCGTTGGCGGCGATGTCGGTCTGGTTGGGCGAGAGCTTCACGATGAGGGGCTTGTCCGTCACCTTGCGGCAGGCCTCCGTGACCCGCGCCGACATGTCGGGATCGTTGCCGAAGGCCACCCCGCCCTCCTTGACGTTGGGGCAGGAGATGTTGACCTCCATGGCGTCGATGGGCGAGTCGTCGAAGATCCGCGCCACCTCCGCGTACTCCTCCACCGTGGACCCCGACAGGTTGGCGATGAAGCGGGTCTCGGCGAAGGGCAGCCGGGGCAGGATCTCGTCCACCACGTGACGCGCCCCCGGGTTCTGCAGGCCGATGGCGTTGAGCATCCCGGCCGGGGTCTCGCACACCCGGTGCGGCGGGTTGCCCAGGCGCGGTTCCAGGGTCGTGCCCTTGAGGCACACCGCGCCCACGTCGAAATGGGTGAAGCCGGTGACCCGGGTGTACTCCTCGCCGAAGCCCACGCAGCCCGACAGCAGCACCAGGGGCGTGTTGAAGGGCAGGCCGCAGAAGTCCAGGCGCAGCTTGTTGGCATCGTCCGCTTGCATGACCGGCAAGCATACGGGGCCGCCCCCCGGCCGGCAAGCCCGGCCCCTTGCCCCGGGCCGCCCGCCGCGCTTTACTTGCGGCCATGCTCCACGTGGTGCTGTACCAGCCCGAGATCCCGCCCAACACCGGCAACGTCATGCGCCTGTGCGCCAACACCGGCGCCCGCCTGCATCTCATCGAACCCCTGGGGTTCGACCTGGACGACGCCCGCCTGCGGCGGGCGGGGCTGGACTACCGGGAGTTCGCCCGCGTGGAATGCCACCCGGGGCTCGATGCCTTCGTTGCGGCGGTGGCGCCGGCGCGGCTGCTGGCGGTGTCCACCCGGGGCGCCACCCGCTACGACACGGTGCGCTACGGGGAGAACGACGCGCTGGTGTTCGGTCCCGAGACCCGCGGCCTGCCGCAGGCGGTGCTGGACGCCCTGCCCCCGGCGCAGCGCGTGTTCATCCCCATGCGTCCCGGCAACCGCAGCCTCAACCTGTCCAACGCCGTGGCGGTCGTGGTCTACGAGGCCTGGCGCCAGCTTGGCTTCGCCGGCGCCGGCCGCACCGGGGTCACAGCTCGGGCTTGATATCGCGGTCCAGCAGGTGGCGCACGGCGGCGTGGGGATCGGCGCCTTCGTAGAGCACGCGGTAGACCTGCTCGGCGATGGGCATCTCCACCTGGTGCATCTGCGACAGGGCGCGGGCCTCGGCGGCGGAGTGGATCCCTTCCACCACCTGGCCGATGTCGGCTGCGGCCTCCTCGCGCGACTCGCCCCGGCCCAGGGCCTTGCCGAAGCGGCGGTTGCGCGACTGGTCGTCGGTGCAGGTGAGCACCAGGTCGCCGAGGCCGGCCAGGCCCATGAAGGTCTCGCGCTGCCCGCCCATGACCACGCCCAGGCGCACCAGCTCGGCCAGGCCGCGGGTGATGAGGGCGGCGCGGGTGTTGGCACCGAGACCCAGGCCGTCGGCGATGCCGGCGGCGATGGCCAGCACGTTCTTCAGTGCCCCGCCCAGCTCCACGCCGATGATGTCTTCGCTGATGTAGGCGCGGAAGGTGGGGCCGTGCAGCAGCAGCGCCACCCGCCGGGCGAACTCCACGTTGCGCGAGGCCACGGTGAGCGCGCTGGGCAGCCCGCGCGCCACCTCGGCGGCGAAGGTGGGCCCGGAGAGGCAGGCCGCGGGGATGTCCTCGCCCAGCTCCTCGGCCACGAGCTGGTGCAGCAGCTTGTGGCTGCCGTACTCCATGCCCTTGGTGCCCCAGGCCAGGCAGTGGTGGTCTTCCAGCAGCGGTTGCACGGCGCGCAGCGTCCCGCGGAAGGCGTGGCTGGGCACCACCACCAGGAGCAGGCGCTCCCCGGCCACCGCCGGCGCCAGCTCGGCGGCCGGCTGCAGGTTGTCCGGCAGGGGAATGCCGGGGAGGTAACGGCGGTTTTCCCGCTCGCGGGCCATCTGTTCGGCGTGTCCGGCGCGGTGGGCCCACAGGGTCACCGGGTTGCCGTTGCGGGCGAGGTGGACGGCCAGGGCCGTGCCCCAGGCGCCGGCGCCCAGCACGGTGACCGGAAACCGGTGCAGGTCGCCGATGCCCATGCCCGCCGGGTCAGGAGGCCTGCTGCTGTTGCAGGTGCTGCTGGTAGAGGGCGTCGAAGTTGACCGGGGCCAGCATCAGGGGCGGGAAGCCGCCGCGGACCACGGTGCTGGAGACGGCCTCGCGGGCATAGGGAAACAGGATGTTGGGGCAGAAGGCCCCCATCATGTGACCCAGCTCGGCCTCGCCGAAGCCGGTGATGTGGAAGATGCCGGCCTGCTTGATCTCCACCAGGAAGGCGGTGCGGTCATCGTGGGTGGCCTGCACCGTGATGGTGAGGACCACCTCGTAGAGATCGTCGCCCAGCCCCTGGGCGTCGGTGTTGAGCTCGAAGTCGATCCGGGGCTGGATGGCCTGGCTGAACATGCCCGGCGCATGGGGCGACTCGAAGGAGAGATCCTTGACGTAGATGCGCTGGATCTGGAACTGCTGCTGTGGCGTGGTCTCGTCGGCGCCGCCGGCCTGTTCGCTCATGGGTCGTGTCCCGTGGCAGGTGTATGGATGGGTGCGCTATGTTAGCAGAGGCGTCCCGGCCCCGTCAGGCGTGCTGCCGGGCCCAGGCCACCAGGCTGGCCAGGTCCATGGCGCCGGCCTGGCGGGCCACTTCCCGGCCGCCGCGGAACAGCACCAGGGTGGGGATGCTGCGGATGCCGTAGCGCGCGGCGAGCCGGGTTTCCTCCTCGGTGTTGACCTTGGCCAGGCGCAGGTGTGGCTCGAGCCGGGCCGCGGCCTGCTGGAACACCGGGGCCATCATCTTGCACGGCCCGCACCACGGGGCCCAGAAGTCCACCAGCAGCGGCAGGTCGCTGCGCGCGAGGTGGCGCTCGAAGGTCGCGGCGGTGAGGTTGACCGGATGGCCGTCGAACAGGGGCCGCTTGCACTTGCCGCAGCGGGGCCCGGCCGCCAGTTTCTCCTCCGGCACCCGGTTGACGCCGTTGCAGTGGGGGCAGACGACGTGCAGCGCGGCCATGCCTCACTCCTCCGTGGAGGACAGCCCCAGCAGGGCGTCGAGCCGGCCCTGGGCCTCGAGGGCGTGGATGTCGTCGCAGCCGCCCAGGTGCCGGTCCCCGGCGAAGATCTGCGGCACCGAGGTGCGCCCGCCGGCGCGCTCGATCATCTCCGCCCGGCGCCCGGGTTCGCGCTCGATGTCGATCTCGGTGAAGGGCACGCCCTTTTCCTTCAGCAGCAGGCGGGCGCGGGTACAGTAGGGGCACCAGCTGGTGCTGTACATCACCACTTCCGTCATCAACGGCTCCTTGCGGGCAGGTGAGGGAATCAGGTGCGGCGCAGCGGCAGGTTGGCGTTTTCCCACGCCAGCACGCCGCCGCCCAGGTTGTAGACCCGCCCGAACCCGGCCTTGCTCAGGCGGGTGCAGGCGGCGGCGGAACGGCTGCCGGTGCGGCACGCCACGATGATGGGGCGGTCCTTGTACTTTTCAAGCTCGTCCAGGCGCTTGTCCAGCACGCTGAGGGGGAGGTGCACCGAGTTGACGATGTGGCCGCCGCGGTACTCGTTGTCCTCGCGCACGTCCAGCAGCACCGCGTCCTCGCGGTTGATGAGCCGGGTGGCCTCCAGCGGGGTCACCGTCTTCCAGGGCCGGAACAGCGGCGCGAGGTAGCTCCAGGCCAGCAGGCCCGTGACCACCAGCAGGGCCATGGTGAGGTAGGGATGGCGGGCGGCGAAGTCGATGTAGGGTTCCATGGGTGAATCGGCTGCGATCTCGTGACGGGGATGGGTAAAGCGGGACGCGGCACGGGACCTCGCCCGCGGGGGCGGATCG
Organism: Chromatiales bacterium; assembly: GCA_026990045.1. GTDB lineage: Bacteria > Pseudomonadota > Gammaproteobacteria > CAMYNG01 > CAMYNG01 > JALUTW01. The sequence continues at coordinate 10,221 of JALSIK010000176.1, forward strand.
GCCGGGAGGCGTCCCGCCGCCTCAGGGGCCGGAGCAGAAGACCTCGCGCATCATGTGGATGAGGCGCAGGGTCCTGGCGTCGCCCACCCGGTAGTAGACCCGGTTGGCGTCCTTGCGCGAGGACAGGATGCCCTTGTCGCGCAGGATGGCCAGGTGCTGGGAGATGTTGCTCTGCGAAGTGCCCACGGACTCGACGATGTCCTGCACGCTCACCTCGCGGTCCCCCAGGATGCAGAGGATCTTGAGGCGCAACGGGTGGGACATGGCCTTGAGCGAGCGCGAGGCACGATCGATGTCTTCGTCGCGGGTGATGAGATTGACGGGGGTGGTCTCGACTTGGTTCATCATGGATGCCGCTCCAGCTGTGACCGGCGCGGGGCCGGCGGATCCGGCCTCAAGCACTGCGTGGGCGCCGATAAGTGCCTTTTATTATTAAAACATTATACAATAATCTTCCATCGGGAAAGGGCCAAAGACGCAAATGGCGCACGGTTTTGGGTCCGGAGGCGCGCCGTTTCCGGGGCCGGGCGGATGGTATACTTCCCGGTCACCAGTTTAGACACGGTCTATATTGGCGCCGTGGCCCGGCGACGGGTCCGCCGCGCGTGCCTCCGGCACCGGATGCCGGCCAGGGAGAGGAACCACGGCGCCCTCTGTCAACCAGGGACATACCTTTGAAATACAGACCCATTCTTCTCATCGTGCTGGACGGCTGGGGCTACTCCGAGCGCACGGAGGGCAACGCCATCGCCGCCGCCCGCAAGCCCCACTGGGACCGGCTGTGGGCCCAGTGCCCCCACACCCTCATCACGGGCTCCGGCGCCGCGGTGGGCCTGCCCGGCGACCAGATGGGCAACTCCGAGGTGGGGCACCTCAACCTGGGCGCCGGCCGGGTGGTGTACCAGGAGTACACCCGGGTGGACCGCTCCATCCGCACCGGTTCCTTCTTCACCAACCAGACCCTCACCGATGCCGTGGACCTGGCCATCGCCAACGGCAAGGCGGTCCACATCCTGGGCCTGCTGTCCGACGGCGGGGTGCACTCCCACGAGGACCAGATCCATGCCATGGCCGAGCTGGCGGTGAAGCGCGGCGCGCCGAAGGTGTACGTGCACGCCTTCCTCGACGGCCGCGACACCGCGCCCAAGAGCGCCGATCGCTCGCTGAAGAAGATGATGGCCAGGTTCGAGGCGCTGGGCCGCGGGCGCATCGCCTCCATCGTGGGGCGCTTCTACGCCATGGACCGCGATCACCGCTGGCCCCGGATCCAGGCCGCCTACGATCTCATCACCCGGGGCCAGGGCGAGTTCACCGCCCCCGATCCCCTCACCGCCCTGGGCATGGCCTACAACCGCGGCGAGACCGACGAGTTCGTCAAGCCCACCGCCATCGTGCCCGAGGGCGAGGCCCCGGTGAAGGTGGAGGACGGCGACGTGGTCATCTTCATGAACTACCGCTCCGACCGCGCGCGCCAGATCACCCGCGCCTTCATCGAGCCCGACTTCGACGGCTTCGAGCGCAAGGTGTGGCCGAAGCTGGGCCGCTTCGTCAGCCTCACCGAGTACAACAAGGAGTTCGACATCCCGGTGGCCTATCCGCCGGAGCGGCTGCACAACGTGTTCGGCGAGTACATCGCCGGCCTCGGCCTGCGCCAGCTGCGCATCGCCGAGACCGAGAAGTACGCCCACGTCACCTTCTTCTTCAACGGCGGCCGCGAGGAGCCGTTCGAGGGCGAGGACCGCATCCTGGTGCCCTCGCCCAAGGACATCAAGACCTACGACCAGAAGCCGGAGATGAGCGCCGGCGAGGTCACCGACCGGCTGGTGGAGGCCGTGGGCAGCGGCCGTTACGACGTCATCATCTGCAACTACGCCAACCCGGACATGGTGGGCCACACCGGCAACTTCGACGCCACCGTGCGCGCCATCGAGTTCCTGGACCAGTGCCTCGGCCGGGTGGTGGAGGCGGTGCGTGCCGCCGGCGGCGAGCTGCTCATCACCGCCGATCACGGCAACGCCGAGCAGATGGTCAACCCCGACACCGGCCAGCCCCATACCGCCCACACCACCAACCCGGTGCCGCTGGTCTACGTGGGCCGCCCGGCGCGCATGGCCGAGGGCGGCGCCCTGTCCGACGTGGCTCCCACCATGCTCCATCTCATGGACCTGGCGCAGCCGCCGGAGATGACCGGGCGCCCGCTGGTGATGCTGGCCGGGGACAGCGGGGAGCCCGCCCAGGCCGCGCCGTGATGCCCGGGCCTGGCACCTGTCCCGCCATTCCGGGCGCGTGGCCGTGGGCAATTTTGATAGGTCCCGGGCTGGCCCGGCTGCTGGCGGGCCTGCTGGCGGTGGGGGTGGCCGCCGGCGCCGCCGCCGGGCTCAGCGAGGCCGAGCGGGCGGCCAGGGCGGCCGAGCTGGAGCGCCTGCGCGCGCGCATCGCCACCCTGCGCCGCGAGTTCGAGCAGGTGCGCACCCGCCACGACGCGGAGCGCAGGAAGCTGCGCGAGGTGGAGCACCGCGCCGGCCGCCTGGTCCGGAACCTGCGCCGGCTCGAGCGCGAGCTGCGGGCCGGGGAGAAGCGGCTCGCCGGCCTCCAGCGCCGGCGCCGCGCGCTGCGGCGCGAGCTGGCCGTGCAGCGGCGGCTGCTGGGCGAGCAGGTCTATGCCGCCTTCGTCATCGGCCGCCAGGAATACCTCAAGCTGGTGCTCAACCAGGAAGACCCGGGGGCGGCGGGACGGGTGTTCGTCTACTACCGCTACTTCAACCAGGCCCGGGCCCGGCGCATCGAGGAGGCGCGCGCCACGCTGGCACGCCTCGACGAGGTGGAGGCCCGCATCCGCACCCGGGTGGCGGAGCTGGAACGCCTGCGCCGGGCCCGGCAACGGGACCGCGCCGCCCTCGAGGTCACCCTGCGCGAGCGCCAGGCGGTGGTGGACCGGCTCCGGCGCGAGCTGGCCGGGCGCGAGGAGGAACTCAACCGGCTGGGCGCCGACCAGCGGCGCCTGGAGCGGCTGCTGTCGGCCATCCGCGAGGTGCTGGCCGACATCCCGCCGGAGGCGGGCCGGGCCCAGCCTTTCGCCCGCCTGCGCGGGCGCCTGCGCTGGCCGGCGCGGGGCCGGGTGGAGAAGCTCTACGGGCGCAAGCGCGCGGGGGGCCGGGTGCGCTGGAACGGGGTGCTCATCCGCGCCCCCGAGGGGCGCGACGTGCGCGCCGTGGCCCGCGGCCGGGTGGCGTTCGCCGACTGGCTGCGCGGCTACGGCCTGCTCATCATCATCGACCACGGCGATGGCTACATGTCCCTCTACGGCCACAACCAGGCCCTGTACAAGGAGACCGGCGACTGGGTGGAGGCGGGCGAGGTCATCGCCGCGGTGGGCCGGAGCGGAGGGCGCGAGCGGGCGGCCCTGTACTTCGAAATCCGGCACCGGGGCCGGCCCTCAAATCCGGTCCAATGGTGCCGAAACAGTTGAGGCGGGCGCAGGGAACCGCGGCCGGCGCGCGCCGTCCAAGGCGACTGTCGGAACCGCCGAATTTGCGTTAGTATCAAGGGATTGCAACCCAGTCTGAATGCGGCGCGACCGCATGGAGTCACCTGTTCATGAAACCCCTGCTGCGTAACGCGGTCATCCTGCTCTCCGGCCTGGTCCTGGGCGTGTCCCTGGCCGTGGGCGCCGGCGTGTGGGCCAAGCGGCCGGCCGAGACCCGCCACGCCCTGCCCCTGTCTGAGGTGCGGTCGCTGTCGGAGGTCTTCGGCAAGATCAAGGAGAATTACGTCGAGGAGGTGGACGACCGCACCCTGCTGGAGAACGCCATCCGCGGCATGCTGTCCGGCCTCGATCCCCATTCCAGCTACCTGGACCGCGACGCCTTCCAGGAGCTGCGCGTGGGCACCACCGGCGAGTTCGGCGGCCTGGGCATCGTGGTGGGCATGGAGGACGGTTTCGTCAAGGTGGTCTCCCCCATCGACGACACCCCGGCCCAGCGGGCCGGGGTCCAGGCGGGCGACCTCATCATCCGTCTCGACGACACCCCGGTGAAGGGCATGAGCCTGGACGAGGCGGTGAAGATGATGCGGGGCGAGCCGGGCTCGCAGATCACCCTCACCATCGTGCGCGACGGGCTGGACAAGCCGCTGAAGATCACCATCACCCGCGACCGCATCCGGGTCAAGAGCGTCAAGGCGCGCACCCTGGAGCCCGGTTACGGCTACGTGCGCGTGACCCAGTTCCAGGAACGGACCGGGGCCGAGCTCAAGGCCGCGCTCAAGCGGCTGAAGAAGGAGAACGACGGCAGGCTCAAGGGCCTGGTGCTGGACCTGCGCAACAACCCGGGCGGCCTGCTGGACGCGGCGGTGGAGGTGGCCGACGTGTTCCTGGAGGCGGGGGTCATCGTCAGCGTCCGGGGCCGCACCCCGGACAACCAGATGCGCCACCAGGCCAGTTCCCCCGACCTGCTGGAGGGCACGCCGCTGGTGGTGCTGGTCAACGAGGGCTCCGCCTCCGCCTCGGAGATCGTGGCCGGCGCCCTCCAGGACCACAAGCGCGGCATCGTCATGGGCAAGCAGACCTTCGGCAAGGGCTCGGTGCAGACGGTGGTGCCCCTGGGCAACAACACCGCGCTCAAGCTCACCACCGCCCGCTACTACACGCCGTCCGGGCGCTCCATCCAGGCCGAGGGCATCGTCCCCGACATCGCGCTGCAGGATCTCAAGGTGGACGTGCGCAAGGACCGGCTGGACCCGGTCAAGGAGCGCGACCTGGCCCGCCACCTGGAGGGTGACGGCGAACGGGGCGGCGGCAAGGCCAGGGGCAAGGCCGGGGAGGGGGCCGAGGACGACCCGCCCCTGGCCACCTCCGACTACTTCCTGTACGAGGCCCTCAACGTCCTCAAGGGCATGTACCTGCTGAGCGCGCGGTGAGCGCGGGGGCCGCCGGGGCGAGGGCTTGATCCGCGCCGCCGCGGCCCTGTTTTTCCTGCTCCTGGCCGGCCCGGCACCGGCCGGGCCGGCCGCCGGTGCGCCCGCGCCGGCCCTGGCGCTCATTATCGACGACCTGGGCCACCGCTGGGCCGAGGGCCGGCGCGCGGTGCGGCTGCCGGCGCCGGTGTCCGTCTCCATCCTCCCCGGGACGCCCTACGGCAGGAAGCTGGCGCGCCTGGCCCATGCCCGCGGCCAGGAGGTGCTGCTGCACCTGCCCATGGAGTCCGAGACCGGTGACCCGCTGGGCCCCGCGGGCCTCACCGCGGCCCTGGACCGCGCGGCGTTCCGGGCCCGGCTGCGGCGCGCCCTGGCCGCGGTGCCGCACGCGGCCGGTGTCAACAACCACATGGGCTCGCGGCTGACCCGCCAGCCCCGCCCCATGGCCTGGGTGATGGAGATGCTGGCCGAGCGCCCGCCGCTGTTCTTCGTCGACTCCCGCACCACGCCCGCCAGCGTGGCCCTGCGCGCGGCCGCCCGCCACGGCGTGCCGGCGGTGCGCCGCCACGTGTTCCTGGACCACGTGCAGGACCCGGAGGCCATCGCCTTCCAGTGGGAGCGCTGGCTGGCCCGGGCCCGGGCACGGGGCGCGGCCCTGGCCATCGCCCACCCCCGGCCGCTGACCTTGGATATACTAGAGGCCCGCCTGGCCGGGCTGAAACGGCGCGGATTCCGCCTGCTCACCGTGGCCCGGTTGATCGAAGAAAGACACGGGAGGAACCCCACATGGCAAGTGTCCTGGTCCCCCTTGCGGAAGGCTGCGAAGAACTCGAGGCCGTGACCATCATCGACCTGCTGCGGCGGGCCGGCATCGAGGTGGTCACCGCCGGCCTGGTGCCCGGCCCGGTGCGCGCCAGCCGCGGCACCACCCTGGTGCCCGACACCACCCTGGACGAGGTGCGCCAGCGCCGCTTCGACATGATCGTCCTGCCCGGGGGCCTGCCCGGCGCCGACCACCTGCAGCGCGACCCGCGCCTGAAGGAGATGCTCAGGGAGGCCGCGGCGGAGGGCCGCTGGGTGGGCGCCATCTGCGCCGCGCCCAAGGTCCTGGCCGCCGCCGGCCTGCTGGAGGGCCGCCGCGCCACCGCCTACCCGGGCGTGCTGGAGGCCCTGGACGTGCCCGGTCTCGAGCCCTCCGGCGCCCCGGTGGAGGAGGACGGCCGCATCCTCACCTCGCGCGGCCCGGGCACCGCCATGGACTTCGCCCTGGCCATCATCGAGCGCCTCGAAGGGGCGGACAAGCGGCACGAGGTGGAGGCGGCCCTGCAGCGCCCCGCGGCCTGAGCGGGCCGCCGCCCGGCCCGGCCGGGCGTCTCGCCCGGGGGCATTCAGCCAGGCACGAGATCCATGCGCATCATCGAAGTGGTGACCGACCCCGGTCACGTGGACACCCTGCGCGGCATCGCCGAGCAGCAGGACATCCTCGACCACTGGGTCCTGCCGGGTCCCCCGGCCGAGGACGACGGCCCGCCGCCGCGCTGGGCGGTGCGCCTGCTGGTGCGCCCGGCCCGCCAGCAGGCGGTGCTGGACGCGGTGCAGCAGGCCATGGGCGCCATCGAGGGGGCGCGCATCAACATCATCCCGGTGGAGGCGACGCTGCCGCGGCCCCCCGAGGTGGAGACCGACAGGCGGTCCTCCGCCGCCCGCTCGCGCGAGGAGCTGTACGAGAAGATCGCCGCCGGCGCCCGCTGGAACAGCACCTACCTGCTGCTGGTGGTCCTGTCCACGGTGGTGGCCGCCATCGGGCTGGAGGCCGACTCGGTGGCGGTGGTCATCGGCGCCATGGTCATCGCGCCCCTGCTGGGGCCCAACATCGCCCTGGCCTTCGCCTCCGCGGTGGGCGACACGGCCCTGGCCGGCGCCGCCCTGCGCACCAACCTGGGCGGGCTGGCCCTGGCCCTGGGGCTCGCCGTGGTCTTCGGCCTCCTGTGGCCGGTGGACCTGTCCAGCCGCGAGCTCATGCTGCGCACCCGGGTGGGCCCGGCGGACATCGCCCTGGCCCTGGCCGCGGGCGCCGCGGCGGTGATCTCGCTCACCACCGGCCTGTCGTCGGCCCTGGTGGGGGTGATGGTGGCGGTGGCCCTGCTGCCGCCGGCCGCCACCCTGGGCCTGATGCTGGCCTCCGGCCACCACGGCCAGGCCGCGGGCGCGGCCCTGCTGCTGGCGGTGAACATCGTGTGCGTGAACCTGGCGGCCAAGGTGGTGTTCCTGGTCCAGGGCGTGCGCCCGCGCACCTGGTACCAGCGCCGGAAGGCGCGCCAGTCCACCTGGTTCTACCTGGTCTTCTGGCTGGTCCTGTTCGCGTTCCTCGCCCTCGCGGTGTGGGCGTGGCAGCGCCTGGCCGCAGCCTGACATCCATTGACGAGGAGCGACGACGCATGCCCCTGAAGGAGTTGCTGGACAACAACCGCAAGTGGGTGGAACGCATGGAGGCGGAGCACCCGGGATTCTTCCGCAAGCTGGCCGGCCAGCAGAAGCCCGAGTACCTGTGGATCGGCTGCGCCGACAGCCAGCCGCGTCCCCGCCAACGAGATCGTGGGCCTGCTGCCGGGCGAGCTGTTCGTGCACCGCAACGTGGCCAACCCGGTGCTGCATACCGACTTCAACTGCCTGTCGGTGCTGGAGTTCGCGGTGGCGGTGCTGAATGCGCCACATCATCGTCTGCGGCCACTTCGGCTGCGGCGGCGTGAGCGCGGCGCTCACCCCGCACCGCCACGGTCTCATCGACAACTGGCTGCGCCACATCCGCGACGTCTACCGCCAGCACGCCGGCGAGGTGGACGCCCTCGCCGACCCGCAGGCCCGCATCGATCGCCTGTGCGAGCACAACGTCGTGCAGCAGGTGCGCAACGTGTTACACACCACCATCGTCCAGGCGCCTGGGACCGCGGCCAGTCCCTGGCCGTGCACGGCTGGATCTACAGCGTCGCCGACGGCCTCCTGCGCGACCTGGAGGTCACCGTGCGCGGCGCCGGCCAGATCGACCCCGTCTACCGCACCGAGTGAGGACCGCGGCGCGCGGTCACCGCCCGCGCAGCCAGCCCGCCAGCCACACCAGCAGGCCGGCGCCGGCCAGCCCGCCGCCCAGCACCGGGGCCTGGGCCAGCGGCCCGGGCAGGGCGGCGATGCCGGGCCCGGAGGCGATCACCGCCCCGGCCACCAGCAGGCTGCCGCCCGCCACCGCGGCGACGCGCCGGCGCGTGCCGCGGGCCATCTCCTCGCGCAGGGTATCGAGCTGGTCCGACTGCAGGCGCACGGCGAGGCGCCCGCGCGCGGCCTGCTCCAGCACGTCGTGGAGCAGGTTGGGCAGGCGCGGCAGCTTCTCGAACCACAGCGGACCCTGCTCCCGCAGGTGGCGCCAGGCCGAGCGCGGCCCCACCTGCTCCGCCATCCAGCGCTGGAGGAACGGGCGGGCCGTGGCCCACAGGTCGAGCTGCGGGTAGAGCTGGCGCCCCAGGCCCTCGATGTTGAGCAGGGTTTTCTGCAGCAGGACCAGTTGCGGCTGGACCTCCATGTTGAAGCGGCGCGCGGTCTGGAACAGGCGCAGCAGGAAGCGGCCGAAGGAGATCTCCCCCAGCGGCTTGTCGAAGATGGGTTCGCACACGGTGCGGATGGCGGCCTCGAACTCGTCCACCCGGGTGGAGGGATCCACCCAGCCCGAGTCCACGTGGAGCTGGGCCACGCGGCGGTAGTCGCGGTCGAAGAAGGCGAGGAAGTTTTCCGCCAGGTAGCGCTGGTCGTCGGGGTTGAGGGTGCCCATGATGCCGAAGTCCACCGCGATGTAGCGGCCGTCGCCGGCGACGAAGATGTTGCCCGGGTGCATGTCGGCGTGGAAGAAGCTGTCGCGGAACACCTGGGAGAAGAAGATCTCCACGCCGCGCTCGGCCAGCCGGCCCAGGTTGATGCCCGCGCGCTGGAGCGCATCGATGTCGCTGATGGGGATGCCGCGGATGCGTTCCATCACCAGCACGTCGCGGCGGGTGAGATCCCAGTGCACCTCGGGCACGTACAGCAGGGGCGAGCCTTCGAAGTTGCGGCGCAGCTGGCTGGCATTGGCGGCCTCGCGCATGAGGTCCAGCTCGTCGAGCAGGGTCTTTTCCATCTCCGCCACCACCGCCACCGGCCGCAGGCGGCGGGCGTCGGGCCAGTGGCGTTCCAGGCGCCGGGCCAGGCTGTAGAGCAGGGCCAGGTCGCGGCGGATCACCGGCAGGATGCCCGGGCGCAGCACCTTGACCACCACCTCGCGGCCGTCCTGGAGCCGGGCCGCGTGCACCTGGGCGATGGAGGCCGAGGCCAGCGGCTCCGGATCGAACTCGGCGAAGGTCTCGGCCACCGGCCGGCCGTGGGCCGCCTCCACCATGCGCACCGCCTGCGCGCCGGGAAAAGGCGGCACCCGGTCCTGCAGCCGGGCCAGCTCCTCGCCGATGTCGTCGGGCAGCAGGTCGCGCCGGGTGGACAGGATCTGGCCGAACTTGACGAAGATGGGGCCCAGGTCCTCCAGCGCGCGGCGGATGCGCTCGGCCCGCGGCGCCCGCCGGCGCGGCACCCAGTTCCAGGGCAGGGCCAGGCGCAGCCAGCGCACCGGGCGGAACAGGTGGGTGCGCAGGAGGAGGTCGTCCAGCCCGTGGCGCAGCAGCACGCGGGTGATGACGAGCAGGCGCAGGAGCTGGGCGGGGCGGCGCATGGGCCGGGATGATAACAGGATCGGGCAGGTCTGCCGGTGCCCCGGTGTTGCCCGCCCACCGGGCCGTTTCTATACTACCAATAATTGGTACCAGAGGGCGGAACATGGGCAAGAACACCAGCATCACGTTGGGCGAGCATTTCGAGGCTTTCGTCAGCGAGCAGCTGCGCCGGGGACGCTACGCTTCCGCCAGCGAGGTGGTGCGCGCCGGCTTGCGCCTGCTCGAGGACGAGGAAACACGCCTGGCCGCCATCAACCGGCTCCTCGAGGAAGGCGAATCCAGCGGCTGGGCCGAGTACGAACTCGACGCATTCATCGATGGGCTGGACCGTGACTCCGGCTGATGCCCGGGTTCCGGTTGTCGCAGGCGGCGATGGCGGACCTGGGCCACATCGCGCGCCACACCGGAACCCGCTGGGGACGCGCGCAACGCAACCGTTCTCTCGTGCGGCTCGACGAGGCCTTTCACCTGCTTGCCGCCAGGCCCGGCATCGGCACGCCCGCAGACGGGGTGCGGCGGGGGTACCGCCGGTTCACGGTGGGGGCACATGTCATCTGGTACCGGACAGGTGCCGGCGGCCGGGTGGAGGTGATCCGGGTGCTGCACAAGCACATGCTGCCCACCCGGCGGCGGCTGGGATGAGCCCGGCTCAGGTGGTCAGGCGGCGGTAGATGTCGGCCACCTTGAGCGGGAGCTGGCGCACGTCGTCGATGACGGTGAAGGCCGCGGGGCCGTACATGCGCGGCAGGTAGTCGCGGGCCTCGCGATCGATGGTGATGCAGTAGGGGTGGATGCCGGCGCGCCGCGCCTCCACCAGCGCGCGGCGCGTGTCCTCGATGCCGTACTCGCCGCGGTAGTAGCGGTCGTAGTCGTCGGGCTTGCCGTCGGAGAGGGCGACCAGGATGCGGGTGCGGGCGGCCACCTCGCCCAGCACCCGGGTGAGG
>JALSIK010000177.1 GCA_026990045.1 Chromatiales bacterium
CCGCCGCGATGGCCCCGTACAGCCGCCAGTGGCGGGCCTGGGGAAAGCGGCTGATCACGAGGTAGTGCACGATGCTGCCCAGGAGATAGGCATAGGCCGCCGCCGCCGCCACCCGCTGCAGGGGCGTCTGCAGGTCCAGCAGCATCTCGTAGGCCAGCAGCAGGAGCACGCCGGCAAAGGTCAGGCCGATGCGCGTCAGGGCCTGGGCCTGCTCCGGCGGAATCTCGTCGGGGGGGCGGAAGAAGATGTATTCGAACAGCGCCCGCCGCTGGCGCGGCGGCGGCACGCCGCTGTCCGGCCCCCGCCTCACGCCCCGGCCTCCACGGCACCCGGGCCCCGGCGGCGGAACCCGGCGCCCCCCGGGCCCGGTGCGCCCGGGACAAACCGTCTGCAGTTTTCCCCCTCCATGTCTCCCGCCTCCCGCGGCTGCGCCACCGGCCCGGACCTGGACCGGTTCCGGCCCGACGTGAATTGTTTCCCGAGTCCCGTGGCCGCCTGCAACCGGCCACCGGGCCCCATTGTGGCGCCCGCCGCGGGCAATCGCCACCCCCGGTGAACCTGCGGGCGCGGTGCCCCGTCGGCCCGGCACCGCCGCTCGTCCGCTTTCACGCCCTGGCCCGGCATCCGGTGGTATAAATTTGGTGTCCAGGCCCCGGTGGAGATATCGATTTTATCGGTTTGAACCACCGGTGGACGCGCCCCTTGTTGCGGACGGAAACGGGCATTATGCTTGGCATGAAACGGTACGTGGACAGGACATGGGCGTGACCAAGACCAGCGACGCTCCGGACCGGGATTACGAAGTGGAAAAGGAACTGGCGTTCGCCATCCGCAAGCGGCGCGTGGTGCGGCTGCGCTACGACCTCGACCTGCGCGACCGGGTGTTTGAACCCTACGTCCTCTTCCGCGAGGCCTCGGGCCGGGTGATGGTAGGGGGCCGCCGGGTGCTGGACGAGAACGACCTGTTCAAGCCGCCCGCCATGCGGCAGTTCGAGGTGGTGCTCATCAACAACGTCGAGGTGACCGAGGAGACCTTCGAGGTGGACGAGCGCTTCGATTCCCGCAACCTGGCCCTGTCCAACGAGATCTTCGAGTCCGTCGACCATCCCCGGGATTAGCGGGCTGGCGTTGCAGCCGCGGCCTCCGCCGTCCGCCTCATCCCAGCAGCCGGTCCGCGATGCGGAAACCGGCCAGCCAGGTGCCGGCAGCCGATCCCAGGGTGCTCAGGATGAACACCAGCAGCACGCGGGTCACGCGGTTGCGCCACCAGCCGCGGAGACTGGCGGAATCATGGCGCAGGCGTTCGAAATCTCCCACCCGCGGACGCCGCAGCAGGGCCTCCACGGCGCCGGTGACCATGCCGGCGCCGATGGTGGGATTGAGGGAAGTGAGCGGTGCGGCCAGAAAGGCGGCGGCCACGGTGAAGGGATGGGCGGCCGCGGCCAGTGCCCCCAGGGCCGACAGCCCCCCGTTGATGAGAACCCACTCGGCCACCAGGGTCCAGCCCAGGTCGGGGCTGCGGGAAAACCCGGCCGCGAAGCCCGACAGGATCACCACCACCACCAGCCATGCCAACCGCCGCGGCCAGGGCGAGGGCGGGGGCAGGTGCTCCAGCGCGGCGATGACGGCCTCCGGGGAACGGGAAGGATCGGGCTGCTCCAGGGCGCGGGCCACCCCCGCCAGGTGGCCCGCGCCCAGGACCACGAGGATACGCCGCCGGTCCGCCTTCGCGCACTCCTGGCGCAGGCGGGCCGCCATGTAGGCATCACGTTCCTCGATGAGGGCGCGGAAGATCCCCGGTGCCCGATGGCGGAATTCGCTGAAGGCGGCCTCCAGCATGTCGCCTTCCTTGAGCCGTTCGATCTCGGCCTCGCTCACTTGCTCGCGCGAGACCACCGAGGCCCCCAGCGCGGCCACAAGCCCCAGGCGCCGCCACCACGGCACGGCATGGTAGACCCGGCGCAGGGTAACGCCGATCTCGCGGTCCACCAGCAGCACCGGCAAACCGCCGGCGCGGGCCAGTTCCACCGCCCGGCGCATTTCGGCACCGGGCTCGATGCCGAGCTGCTCCGCCAGGCGCTGCTGGAAGGCACCCAGCGCCAGGGTGGCCGCGACCGAGAAGGCGCGACGCCGGCGGACGACCTGGACCAGGTCGGTCTCCGCCAGCCGCCCGGGCTCGAGCAGGCCCTGGTAACGCGAGGGACACAGTTCCACCGCCACGGCATCGAACCTGCCGCCCTCCAGTTCCCGGGCCACGGCCTCGGCGCTGGCCCGGGAGACGTGGGCGGTGCCCAGCAGCACGATCTCGGTGCGTCCCAGGCACACCACGTGCCGGGGCTGGGAATGGGAGGGAAACGTCATGGATGAAAGGCCTCGGGGGCATTGTATCGGAAAGGGGGGCCGCCGGCCCCGGCATCCGCCCGTCCGGAAGCTTCCGGGCGTCCCGTTCAGCGCCCCCGGAGCAGGGATGCGGTCTTGCGCAGGCGGCAGATGAAAAACCCCTCCATGAGTTCACCGGGCAGGATGCGCAGGGCCTGCGCCAGCCGGGAGTCATAGACGGCATCCTCCCAGGCGGTGCGCCCGGGCATCCCGCCGGGGACCTCCAGCGGCACCGGCTCCACTTCCAGCGCACCGGGAAAGCGCCGCAGCATCGCGTCCACCACAGCCTCGTTCTCCTCCGGCGCCAGCGTGCAGGTGGCGTACACGATGACGCCGCCCGGGCGCGCGCAGTGCACCGCCGAGGCCAGCAGGCGCCGCTGCTTGCGCGCCATCTCGCGCACCTTGTGCTCGCTCCAGTAGGCAAGGCTGGCCGGCGCCGACAGGTGAAACTGGCCCTCGGCCGAGCACGGTGCGTCGAGCAGCACGGCATCGAAACGCTCTCCCACCTGCCGCCAGACGCGGCCGCCGTCCTTGAGATACGTGCGCACGGCACCGGCCCCGTGCCGGGCCAGGTTGGCCCGCAGGCGGAAGAACCGCCCCCGCACCATCTCCACCGCCGCCACCTGCGAGGGGTCCGCCACCATGGCCGCGAGCTGCAGGGTCTTGCTGCCGGGAGCGGCGGCCAGGTCCAGCACCTCGTCGCCGGGGCGCGGCGCCAGGGCCAGCGGCGGCAGCATGGAGGCGGGATTCTGGACGTACAGCTCGCCCCGGGTCACCGGCCCGCTGCGGGTCAGCACCGCCCGCTGCGCCGGGGTCACGGACCAGGTCCCGGGCAGCCAGTCCAGGGGCACCGGCTCCACCCCGGATGCCGCCAGCTCCGCCAGCGCCGCCCCGGTATCGGTACGGCACAGGGGATTGACCCGGAACGCGGTGCGC
>JALSIK010000178.1 GCA_026990045.1 Chromatiales bacterium
TGCTTCTACCTGCCGCGGTCGCGCGGCGTGGACTGGTACGTGCTGGACGAGCACGGGGCCTTGTTTCACCGCTGGCACGAGGGCGTCGAGCCGCTGCGGCTGGCGGGCCACTACCTGCAGTTCATCGCCAACGTGCACCAGCGCATGCGTTACGCGGCCGAGCAGCAGGGCCGGGAGCGGGAGGCGCGGGAAGTGGAGCTGTACCGGCTGGAGCGCACCGGCGACGGCGGGTGGCAGCCGGTGCCGGAGGTGGCGCCACCGGCCCCGGCGGCCTCCGTGCAGGTGCTGGACGACGGGGCGGGCGGCATGACCGTGGTGTGGGGGGAGCACGAGTTCTCCAGCCTCGACGGCGGCGAGCCGCTGGCGGCCGTGGCCCGCCGCCTGCCGCGCGAGGCCGGCGCCGCGCCCTGGTTCATCGGCGACCTGGAGCTGGGCGGCGGCGACCGCCCGCTGCAGACCGTGGACTACCTGGCGCGCAGGGACGAGCTGGAACGGGCCCTGGCCGCCGCCCGCGCCGGCGGCTGAGGTATCATGGTGCGCGCCGCCACCGGAGCCCGTCCCGTGAAACCCTTTGCCGAGGCCTGCGAGCAGAACAAGCATCCCATCCTGGCGGTGCTGCGCCGGCACCTGCCGGAGAAAGGCGTGCTGCTGGAGATCGGTGCCGGCACCGGCCAGCACGCGGTGTTCTTCGCCGCCCGCTTTCCCGGCCTGCAGTGGCATGCCAGCGACGTGGCAGAGCAGCTCCCGGGCCTGGCGGCCTGGATCGACGAGGCGCGGCTGCCCAACCTGCACGGTCCCCTGGAGCTGGACGTCACCCGCGATCCCTGGCCGCTGGCGGCGGCCGACGCGGTGTTCTCGGCCAACACCGTCCACATCATGGCCTGGCCGCAGGTGGAGGCCATGTTCGCCGGCATCGGCCGCCTCCTGCGCCCGGGCGGGGTGTTCTGCCTCTACGGCCCGTTCAACTACGGCGGGCGCTACACCGCACCCTCCAACCAGCGCTTCGATGCCTGGCTGCGCCAGCGCGACCCGGCCAGCGGCGTGCGCGACTTCGAGGCCCTCGACGCCCTGGCCCGCGGCGCCGGCCTGGAGCTGGCCGCGGACCACGCCATGCCGGCCGACAACCGCACCCTGGTGTGGCGGCGCCCGGCATGAGATCCTGCGCCGGCAGCGAGCGGAACAGGGGAACCCGGGCATGAAATGGTCTTTCCGCATCGCCCGCGTCGCGGGCATCGACATCTTCGTCCACGCCACCTTCTTCCTGCTGCTGGCGTGGTTCGCCTGGATCTACTGGAACGCCACCGGGACCCTGGCCGGGGTGCTGGCGGGCACCGCCTTCATCCTGGCCCTGTTCGCCTGCGTGGTGCTGCACGAGCTGGGCCACGCGCTCACCGCGCGGCGCTTCGGCATCGCCACCCGCCGCATCACCCTGCTGCCCATCGGCGGGGTGGCCTCCCTGGAGCGCATGCCGCGGGAGCCGCGCCAGGAGATCCTGGTGGCCCTGGCGGGCCCGGCGGTGAACATCGCCATCGCCGGGGTGCTGTGGGTGGTGCTCACCGTCTCGGGGCACGGGGCCGCGCTGGACGATCCCGCGCACGTCCAGGGCGGGTTCCTGGCCCAGCTCCTGGTGGTGAACCTGTTCCTGGCCGTGTTCAACCTGCTGCCCGCGTTTCCCATGGACGGCGGCCGCGTGCTGCGGGCCTGGCTCGCCATGCGCATGGACTACGCCAGCGCCACCCGCAGCGCCGCCAGCGTGGGGCAGGGCCTGGCCCTGGCCCTGGGCCTGCTGGGCCTGTTGTACAACCCGTGGCTGGTGTTCATCGCGGTGTTCGTGTGGTTCGGCGCCGCCATGGAGGCCGAGGCCACCACCTTCCACAACACCTTCGGCCGCCTGCCCGCGCGGCGCGCCATGCTCACCGAGTTCCACGTCCTGTCGCCGGGGCAGCCGCTGGCGGCGGTGGTGGACCAGGTGCTGGCCGGCTCCCAGAAGGAGTTCCCGGTGCTGGAGGGGGACCGCCTGGTGGGCGTGCTCACCCTCAACCGCCTGCTGGCCGCCCTGCGCGACGCCGGGCCCGCCGCCCCCGTGGGCGAGGTGATGGAGACCCGGGTGCCCACCGCGGCGCCCGACGAGCCCCTGGACCGGATCATGGAGCGGCTGGAGGAATGCGACTGCCGCCTGGTGGCGGTGCTGGAAGGCGGCAGGCTGGCGGGCATCGTCAACCTGGACAACATCACCGAGCTGGTGCAGATCCAGCGGGCCCTGGCCGCCGGCGGCCGCCGCGCGTTCTGAGACGGCCCGTCGCGGTTGAACGCCGGTCCCCGTTGCCGGTCAGCCGAACAGCCAGCTCGCGGGGTCCGCCACCGGGCGCCGCCGGTCGAGGCCCTGCAGGCCCTTGATGCAGCGGACGATGACCCACACCAGCGTGAACAGGAGCACCAGGTAGCCCACCACCAGCAGGGCGGTGAGGGCGCCCACCACCATGTACAGCATGCCGATCCAGAACGTGCGGACCTGGAACCGGAAGTGGGTGGACAACCACTCGGGAGCCTCGTCCCGGTACACGTAGGCCATGATCACGCCGACGATGGCGGTGACGGGCACGATGAGGGAGGCCAGGTACAGGATGTAGACGATGCGCGCCATGCGCAGGGCGGTGTCGTCCACGGCCCCGGCCACCGGCTGCTGCGGGGGGGTCAGGTCGTGGTTCATGCGTCTCCTTTCTCGTAGGTGCCCACGAGCACGGCCTCGGCCAGGACGTGGCCGGCCATGGCGGCCTCCAGCTCCGCCTTGCGCGGGGTGCCCAGGTGGGGCAGGCGGATGTCCAGGGCATAGAGCTTGTGGAAGTAGCGGTGGCGCCCCACGGGCGGGCAGGGGCCGCCGTAGCCGGTGCGGTGCCAGTCGTTGAGTCCCTCGCCGGTGCCCGGCGGCAGCACGCGCACGCCCTCCTCCAGCCCTGCCAGGTCGGGCGGGAGGTTGTACAGGATCCAGTGGACCCACACCATCTTCGGTGCCGCGGGGTCGGGGGCGTCGGGATCGTCCACGATGAGGGCCAGGCTGGCGGTGCCGGCCGGCACGCCTTCCCAGGCCAGCGGCGGGGACAGGTCCTCCCCCTCGCAGGTGTAGCGGCGGGGGATGGGGCCCTCATGGGTGAAGGCCGGCGAGCTCAGAACCAGGGGCATGATCCGGGTCCGTGTCGTGGGACTGCCGTTCCATTGTAGGCCGCCACCCGGTGCGCATCCAGGGGCGGCCGGCTATACTTTGAACATCGGCCATCGCCTGGGGCTACAGACGGAGTACGGGTCACCATGGGAGACAGCGGAGAATACCAGGGGCCGGAGCGGCGCGTCCGCCAGCGGCGGCAGCTGCCGGACCGCCGCGCCATGGTGCGCTTCGAGCCCGACAAGGTGCCGCGCCGCTCGGGCCAGGACCGGCGCCGCAGCGGGGGCGCGGAAGACATCTGGAACCGGCGCGAAAACTTCTGACCCCCGGCGGCGGCCGGGATTGTTGAGGCTGCCGCGCTGCGCCCTTACCCTATCCCCATGAGCAGGTCCTGCGAGCGTCCCCGCCACGCCGTCCCCCCCTTCGCCCCCGACTGGGCATTGTTCCTGGACATCGACGGGACCTTGCTGCCCATTGAGGACCATCCCGACCGGGTCCAGGTCCCGCCGGAGGCCCGGGCGCTCATTCGGCGCCTGGAGCGGAACCTGGGCGGGGCGGTGGCGCTCATCAGCGGCCGCGCGCTGGCCGACATCGACCGCCTGTTCGGGCCCGGCCGCCCCGCCGCCGGCCAGCACGGGGCCGAGCGGCGCGACGCGCGCGGCGGCCTCCACAGCGTGCAGCGGGAGGACCTGCACCACCGTCACGTCCGCGAGGCCCTGGCCGGGTTCGTCGCCGCCCATCCCGGCACCCTGCTGGAGGACAAGGGCCTGTCCCTGGCCCTGCACTACCGCCGCGTACCGGAACTGGCGGACGAGGTGCGCCGGTTCGCCTGCGCCCTGGAGCACAGCCTGCCGGCCGGCTTTCACGTGGTGCCGGGCAAGATGGTCTACGAGTTCCGGGCCGAGGACTACGACAAGGGCCGCGCGGTGCTGGAGTTCATGCACGAGCCGCCCTTTGCCGGCCGGGTGCCGGTGGTCATCGGCGACGACGTCACCGACGAGGATGCCTTCCGCGTGGCCAACCGCCTGGGCGGCCACAGCATCAAGGTGGGCGAGGGTGAGAGCTGCGCGCGCTGGCGCCTGGACTCGCCGGCGGCGGTGCGGGCCTGGCTGATCGACTACGCCGCCTTCCTGGAATCACCGGAGAAGAACGGGCGTGAGTGATCTCAACCTCATCATCATCGGCAACTGCGCGGTGAGCGCCCTGCTCAACGAGCGTGCGGACATCGTCTGGTCGTGCATGCCGCGCTTCGACAGCGACCCGGTGTTTCATGCCCTCCTGGCCGGCGAGGATGACAACCCGGACCGCGACGGGGTGTTTGCCATCGAGCTGCTGGATTTCACTCACGCCGAGCAGGCCTACCTGGAGAACACGCCCATCGTGCGCACGGTGCTCCATGACCGCCACGGCGGGAGCATCGAGATCCTGGACTTCGCCCCGCGGTTCCGCCACCACGGGCGCCAGTTCCACCCGGTGATGCTGGTGCGGCGGCTGCGGCCGCTGTCGGGGCGGCCGCGCATCCGGGTCCGGTTGCGGCCGGTGGAGAACTGGGGCGCCCAGTCGGCCCGCCACACCTACGGCAGCAACCACATCCGCTACGTGTTCGCCGACCAGGCCCTGCGCCTGACCACCGATCTCTCCATCACCGCGGTGCTGGAGGAGCAACCCCTGATCCTGGAGGGGCCGCGCGATCTCATCTTCGGCCCCGACGAGACGGTGAGCGGCGACGTGCAGACCGTGGCCCGGGAGTTCTTCGAGTCCACCCATGCCTACTGGCGCCAGTGGGTGCGCTACCTCAACATCCCCTACGAGTGGCAGGACGCCGTGATCCGGGCCGCCATCACCCTCAAGCTTTCCGCCTACGAGGACACCGGCGCCATCATCGCCGCCATGACCACCTCCATCCCGGAGGCGCCCGGCACGCCGCGCACCTGGGACTACCGCTACTGCTGGCTGCGCGACGCCTACTTCGTGATCAACGCCCTCAACCGCCTGGGCAAGACCGAGACCATGGAACGGTTCCTGAGCTTCATCCTCAACGTGATCGCCAACCACCAGGGGGAATGGCTGCAGCCGGTCTACCGCATCGACGGCCGCTCCCGCATCGAGGAGCGCATCATCGAACGCCTGCCCGGGTACCGCGGGATGGGCCCGGTGCGGGTGGGCAACCAGGCCTACAAGCAGAAGCAGAACGACGTGTTCGGTTCCGTGACCCTGGCCGCGGCCCACGCCTTCATCGACCAGCGCATGGAACGGCGCGGCGACCGGGTCCTGTTCGAGTCGCTGGAACCGCTGGGCGAAATGGCCTATTGTTGTTACAACACCCCGGACGCCGGCATCTGGGAGTTCCGGGGGACGGAGCAGGTTCACACCTTCTCGGCGGTGATGTGCTGGACCGCCTGCGACCGCCTGGCCAAGATCGCCGGCCACCTGGGCATGGACGGGCGCATGCGGTTCTGGCGCGGGCGGGCCGACGAGATGCGCCGCGTGATCATCGGCCAGGCCTGGCACGAGTCCCGCCAGTCCTTCGTGGACAGCTTCGGCGGCGAGCACCTGGACGCGAGCCTGCTGCTGCTGCAGGAGCTGGGGTTCCTCAACGCCGACGACCCGCGCCTGCACAAGACCGTGGCCGCCATCGAGAGGGAACTGAAGCATGGCAACTTCATTTTCAGGTACGTGCGCGAGGACGACTTCGGCACGCCGAGCACGGCGTTCATCATCTGCACGTTCTGGTACATCGACGTGCTGGCGGCCATGGGGCGCAAGGAGGAGGCCCGCTCCCTGTTCGAGGAGCTGCTGGCGCGGCGCAACGTGCACGGGCTGCTGTCGGAGGACATCGATCCCCGCACCGGCGAGCTGTGGGGCAACTTTCCCCAGACCTACAGCATGGTGGGACTCATCAACTCGGCCATGAAGCTGTCGGATCCCTGGGAGGACGCCCTGTGAGCGAACGCCTGGTGGTCGTCTCCAACCGGGTGGCGGTGCCGCGCAGCCTGCGGCCGGCGCCGGGCGGCCTGGCGGTGGGGGTGCTGGAGGCCCTGCGCCAGACCGGCGGCATCTGGGTGGGCTGGAACGGCAAGGTGGCCAAGGGCACCGAGGGGCCCACGGTGGAGGTCCAGCAGCAGGACGACATCGAGTACCTCACCCTGTCCATGTCCCAGGCCGACTACGAGGACTACTACCTGGGATTCGCCAACCGGGTGCTGTGGCCGCTGTTCCACCTCCGCCTCAACCTGGTGCAGTACCGGCGCCGCTACCTGGAGGCCTACCGCCGCTTCAACGAGAGCCTGGCGCTGCAGGTGGAGCGGGTGCTGCGGCCCGACGACCTGCTGTGGGTGCACGACTATCACCTCATCCCGGTGGCCCGCAACCTGCGCAAGGCCGGCTGCCGCAACCGCATCGGTTTCTTCCTCCACATCCCGTTCCCGGCCTTCGACGTGTTCCGCGCCATCCCGCACCACACCTTCATCCTGCGCCTGTTCCTGGAATACGATCTCATCGGTTTCCAGACCGGGCTGGACCGCGACTCCTTCCTCGATTCCCTGCAGCGGGTGTTCCCCGAGTGCGTGGTGAGCCCCCACGAGGTGGTCCACGACGGCCGCCGCATCAGCATCGGGGTCTTTCCCATCGGCGTGGACGTGGACACCGCCATCGAGGAGGCGGCCAAGGGCCGTGCCTCCACCCAGGGCCGGCGGCTGCAGGCCAACCTCATGGACCGGCGGCTCATCATCGGCGTGGACCGGCTGGATTACAGCAAGGGCCTGGCGGAGCGCTTCCAGGCCTACGAGCAGTTCCTGGCCCACTTCCCGCGCCACGCCGAGGACATCGTCTACATGCAGATCGCCCAGCCGTCGCGCAGCGACGTGCCCGAGTACCAGGTGATCCGCGACGAGGTGGACTACCTGGCGGGCAAGATCAACGGCCGCTACGCGGCCCACGACCGCGTGCCGCTGCGTTATCTCTGCCGCAGCTTCAGCCGCACCACCATTCTCGGCTTCCTGTCCCTGGCCCGGGTGGGGCTGGTGACGCCCCTGCGCGACGGCATGAACCTGGTGGCCAAGGAGTTCGTCGCGGTGCAGGACCCGGACGACCCGGGCGTGCTCATTCTCTCGCGCCTGGCCGGCGCGGCGGAGGAACTGGAGGGGGCGGTCAAGGTCACCCCCTACAACATCGACGGGGTGGCCGACGCCATCGCCCTGGCGGTGGACATGCCCCTGGGCGAGCGGCGCGAGCGCTGGCAGCAGATGATGCAGGGCGTGCGCCACAACACCATCGCCGACTGGACCCGCGGCTTCCTCGCCGCCCTGCGGCATGCCCGCGCTCCCGCCGCATCCACCGTGGCCGCCGGCGGCACGGCCGATCCCGTGCCCGGCTGACCGCGCCGCAGCGGGAACGCGCAGGACACAAACGGCAGCGAAGGTGTCCGGTGGCGCGTCATCCTCTCGGCCGCCAGGCGCCAGGCGTAGGGCGGCTTGAGTACCGCGAAAGCCGCCGGGCCGGTGGTTTTTTCCGGCTTGATTCTTTCAACACCAAGGCACCAAGGCGCGAAGAGCGCAAAGAGTTTCATGCGTGGTGCTGGAGCGCTTGATCGGCGTTTGCAGCCGAGCCGCCCGGCCCTTTGCGGCCTCTGCGTCCTTTGCGTTGGGTTTTTTCAGGCGGCATCGCTTGCGCGGTGCCGCCCTACGCGACTGACGTCGAGGACTTTTCAGGCCAGGACGCACTCCAGCCAGCGCCCGATGTCGGCCAGCTCGTCCAGGCTCACGCTGTGGTCGAGGTCGTACTCGTGCCAGTCCACGGAGCACCCCAGTGCCTCCAGCCGCCGGCGGGCGGCCTGGCCCAGGGCGAAGGGGACCACGGGATCGTGCCGTCCATGGGCCATGAACACCGGGGTGCCGCGGCCGGCCGTGGTGGCCTCGGCCTCTGTCGCAGCCGCCAGCGGCAGCCAGCCCGAGAGGACCATGATCCCGGCCAGTGGCCGGGCCTGGCGCAGGCCGGTGAACAGGGCCGTGGCCCCGCCCTGGGAGAAGCCGGCCAGCACCTGGCGGGCCGGCGGCACGCCGCGGGCCGTCTCCCGTGCCAGCAGCGCGGCCACGGCGGCGGCGCTCTCGCGCAGGCCGGCCTCGTCCTGGGGGGCGCCGGGTTCGATGGCGTAGATGTCGAACCACGCGCGCATGGGCAGGCCGCCGTTTACGGTCACCGGCCGCACCGGCGCGTGGGGCAGCACGAACCGCACCCGCTCCTTGCCGGCGAAGGACAGCGCCTCCACCGCGGGCACGAAGTCGTGGCCGTCG
This sequence comes from Chromatiales bacterium, assembly GCA_026990045.1. Taxonomy (GTDB): domain Bacteria; phylum Pseudomonadota; class Gammaproteobacteria; order CAMYNG01; family CAMYNG01; genus JALUTW01. The sequence goes on from JALSIK010000178.1 coordinate 8,452, forward strand.
GCCCCCAGCCCGTGCAGCCACACGACGCTGGCCTCGGCATCGGCCGGGCCCAGCTCCACGGTCTCCAGCGGCGGCGGGCGGGACGGGGTGGGGGCATTGCCGGTCATGCCACCATGATAACCGCCGGCGGCGGGGCGGGCAGCAGGGAGGGCACGCCGGGCGCGGGCAAAAAAAGAGGCCGGTCCCTTGGACCGGCCTGTAACCACAGGCGATGTGGTGGCGGGACCCGGTGGTCCCGGGTGTCCGGTGTTCAGCGCACCTTGACGCTGGCGGAATCGCTCTGGCCCTTGTTGTCGACCCAGGACAGCTCGATGGTGTCGCCGGCCTTGCCGCCGGTGAACTGGAACGACAGGTAAGGGTTCTTGGAGATGGCCGGCCCCCACTGGGCGGTCATCACCGTGGCGCCATTGTGCTTGCACACCACCTCCTGGATGAAATGGGCCGGGATCTTCTTGCCCGTCTTCTTGTTCTTGCGCTGCCCGGTCTCCATGGGATGAGTGATGAGGGCCTTGACCGTGGTGGTGTCCCCCTTGGCCTTGGCCCGGATGCGAATCGTCTTTGCCATGTTCGTGTCCTCTTCAGTTCTGACCTGTACCCGAAGCCATCAGCCGCCGCAGCCGCCGATGGTCACCTTGACCTCCTTGCGCGCCGACAGCAGCTTGCCGCCGCTCTTGACCACCGCAATCACGTTGGAGGTCTTGCGCATCTTCAGGCGCGTGGACACGTAACCCTTGGCCCGCTCACCCAGCAGGAAATTGCCCGCCAGCGGCGAGGTGTTCTTCTCCACGAACACGGCGATGGACTCCACGCCGGACAGCCCGGTGGACACCGTCACCGGCACCACCGCACCGTTCTCCGCGATGTCCGGCGCCTTGATGTTGATGTCCGTGCTCGGCGTGGTGGTGTCCGAGCCCAGCAGGCTGCTCAGCCCCGCCTGCACGCTCTTGGCCTCGAACGCCGCCTTGGGCCAGGCCGCCAGCACCAGCCGCGGGCTCAGCAGCCCCGCACTCACCGCCACCGCCACCGTCCCCGTGGCCAGGCTCCCCTTCAGAAACGTTCTGCGTAGCATGATCTCGTTCTCCCGCAAAAGTGGTTATCGATTATGTAGACAAGGTTCCGGGTTTCAGAGGGTCCAGACCCACTCCACGATGGCGTCGATCTCGTCCTCGCTCAGGATCTCGTGCTTGCCGAAGGGCGGCATGATGGTCGCCGGATTCCTGGCCGTGGGGTCCCAGATCTGGGCGCGCAGCTTGGCCTTGTCCGGGAAGCGGGCCTTCATGGCCACCAGGGGCGGCCCCGCGTTGCCGGGAGAGACGGCGCCCTTGTACTGGTGGCAGGATACGCAGTTCCCCTTCTTGCGGTTCTCGGCAATCTTCTTGCCCTTGGCCACAAGGTCTTCCTGGGCCTGGGCGGCACCGGGGACCACGACGCTGGCCGTGCCCAGCATCATGGCAACCGCACTGGCCGCGGCCACGAGAGTAGCGGTCTTCCGCATGGTTTCCTCCTCGTTTTTGGTCTTTAGGGAAAAAGACGTGCGGCACAATCCGGAACAGGGGCGGGATTGGTCGCAAACTTATTGTTTTCAGCAGAGATTCCGCCGGGGCGGCCTAACTGCGTAGCCATAGAATACTAGAACAGCCATAGACTGCAAGCACTGGCTGTCAAAGTTTAGAACTTCACCGATTGCTTAACCTGACAGTTGCATGAAATTCGCGAGGAATCGTGCCTTCATGACTCGGCGGCAGGCGCGGGGGGAGCCGGAAGCAGGCGGCTGCCGGATGGCAGCCGGAGTGACAGCCGGGACCGCTCCGGGGCTCCGCGGGGATGCCGGGGCGGGGGCCTGCCCGGCGCGCATTCCTTGCAATCCCCCATGCCCGCAATGCGGGGGAGAAGGTGGATGGAAGAACCGGTCGCGGCGGGCGAAAATACGGTCCCCGCTTCCGCCGGGGGGACAGGGCGAGGGGCTCGGACCCCGGATTTTTCCCGCTGGAACAGTCCTCCTTGCCCTGAGCCCATCCCGCGGAGAGGGGATTCATGCACCGTTCAGGTGGGCAAGCAGGACGGGCGGGCGCGGTGGCGGGAGCCGCGGCCGTTTCCCGCAGCGGTTCAATGGTCTGATTCCGCGGCGGCCTGCTGGGCCAGTTCTTCGCGCCAGGCCCGGATACGGGCCTCGATGCGGCTCGCCTGGTAGAAGTCCAGGGTGCCCTCGCGGCGTGCCACCTGGAGCTGGTCCAGGGCCTGGTGGGTGAGTCCGGTCTGGTAGTAGTACTCGGCCATGGCCTCGTGTGCCTCCGTGGTCCGGCCACGCCGGGTTTCCACCCGCGCCAGCAGGCGGTAGAAGGCGGGCGCCCGTCCCGGACGGCGCAGGTAGGCGGTGAGCAGGGCGGCGGCCTGTTCCGGGCGGCCCGCGGCCAGCAGGGCTTCCGCGTATCCGTAGGTGAGCACGGCGTTGTCCGGGGTCACCGCCAGGGCTTCGCGGTACAGGGCCAGTGCTTCCTGCATCCGGCCGCGGGTCCGGGCCAGGCGGCCCTGCAGCGCCTGGTAGGCGATGCGGTCGGGATCCTGCCGCAGCAGGGGAGCGAGCTGGGCCGCCGCCGCGGCCGCATCGCCGGTTTCCAGCAGGGCCAGGGCGTAGCCGTACCGTTCCGCCGCCCGATCCGCGTACCGGCCCTGGGCCAGGTTGGCCCGGAACGCGTCGCGTACGGTCCGCTTGTCTTCCGCGGTGAGCACCCGCAGGCGGGCCCGCATGTGGTGGAAGGCGGATTCCGGCCTGGGCGGGCGGCGGGGCAGGCCGCGGGCACGCGCGCGGGCGTCGGCGATGCGGTTTTCCGTGACGGGGTGGGTGCGCAGGAATTCCGGGGCCTGGGGCCCGTAGAGGCGTGTCTGCCGGGCGAGCTGGTCGAAGAAGTCGGCCATGGCCAGGGGCTCGAAGCCGGCGTGGGCGAGCAGGGCGATGCCCACCCGGTCGGCTTCGGCCTCGTTGCCGCGGATGGCGTCGAGCTGGCTCTGGGCGTTCCGGGCGGCGGCACTGGCCAGGGCGGCCTGGGCCAGGTCGCCGGCGCTGCCGTCGGTGCTGGCGCCGAGGATCATGGCGGCGAGGACCGCCGCCACCACCGGAATGTTGCCGGAGCGGCCCGTGGCGGCGCGGGCATGGTGGCGCTGGGTGACGTGTGCGATCTCGTGCGCCAGCACGGCGGCCAGCTCGCTCTCCGAGCGGGCCGCCCGCAGCAGCCCGTAGTGCACGCCGATGAAGCCACCGGGCAGGGCGAAGGCGTTGATGGCCGGGTCGTTGATGAGGAAGAACTGGAACCGGGCCCCCGGCTCGTCATTGGCGGCCACCAGGCGGTAGCCCAGGTCGTTGAGGTAACCGGTCAGCAGCAGGTCCTCGATGAGGCCGCCGGCACGGCGGATGTTGCGGATGACCGCCTCCCCCACGCGCCGTTCCTCCGCCGGCGAGACGGTACTGCGGGCACTGTCTCCGATGTCGGGGAGCCCGCCCGCGGGATCCGAGGCGAGGGCCGCGCCCGCCGTCCACAGGACGGCGGCCAGGAGCGGGCGGGACCACGATGGAAGGAGGCGGCGCACGGGCGTCAATTCAACATGACCGACAGGGAATAATCCATGGGACCGGGGTCCGGGGGCGGGGTTCCGTGCCGCTGGTCGAGGACGGCTAGTGTAACACCCCCGTCGCGGGGGAGCCCCTCCTATCCCCGGTGGGATAGGGCGGGGCAGGCCGGGGGCCGGGGATGTTCCTCAACCGTATGAAAATACGTAATATTCCGGGCGGCGTCCCGGTCCGGTGCGCAACCCGCCCGGTGGCCGCCGGCGCGGAAAAACAGTTGCGCCGGCGCGGGAGTTGTCATATAAGACTCAGATGCAATTCTAATATTCGTGGGTGCCCGCACGGGCACCTTGTCGTGTATTGAAGGTGGAAAACATCAGGAGTGAACCATGGCCAACTTCGATCAAGAACTGGACGCCACCGGCCTCAACTGCCCCCTGCCCATCCTCCGTGCCAAGAAGGCGCTGGCGGACATGCAGTCGGGCCAGGTGCTGCACATCATCGCCACCGATCCCGGTTCGGTGAAGGACTTCGACGCCTTTGCCAAGCAGACCGGCAACGAGCTGCTGGAGTCCAAGGAGGAAGGCGGCAAGTTCTACTTCCTGCTCAAGAAGGCCTGAGACCCCATAACCACAACCATCCAGGGTCCACGGTAACAACACCAAGCATGCAAGCCAGTTAGCAAGCGGGGGCATTCTCAACACGAGGGCGACGACATGTCTGATGAGAAGAAACTCGCGATCATTGCAACCAAGGGGACCCTGGACTGGGGTTACCCGCCCTTCATACTGGCGTCCACTGCGGCCGCGCTGGGGTACCAGACGCAGATCTTCTTCACGTTCTACGGGCTCCAGCTCCTGCGCAGGAAGATCAACGTGAAGGTCTCGCCGCTGGGCAACCCGGGCATGCCCATGCCCATGGGCATGGACAAGTGGTTCCCGGTCCTCGGCACCGCCATCCCCGGCATGGAGGCCATGATGACGGCCATGATGAAGGCCAAGATGAAGAAGAAGGGCGTCGCCAGCCTGGAAGAGCTGCGCGAGCTGTGCCTGGAGGCCGACGTCAAGATGATCGCCTGCCAGATGACCGTGGACCTGTTCGACATGAACCCGTCGGACTTCATCGACGGCATCGAGTATGGCGGCGCCGCCATGTTCTTCGAGTTCGCCGGCGAGTCCGACATCACGCTGTTCGTCTGAACGGTCCGGCGGCAGGCCGTTCCGTTGCACCAGGCCCCGGCGCCGGCAGGCACCGGGGCCTTTTCTTTCGACGCGTTCTTGGACCGGGTCTCGATACCCCTGCCCGTTGTGCGTTGGAGCCGGTGCCACGGCACGGTAAGATAGCCCACCACGCGATGCGCCGTCGCCCGCGGCCCGGCCGGCAGGAGCCCCCATGAGTGTTGTCAAAGGCTGTGACATCCCGGACGACCTGTTCTACGACATCGAGAACAACGTCTGGGCCCGGCGCGAGGCGGACGGCACCCTCACCGTGGGCATGACGGCCTACGGCTGCGCCCTGGCCGGCCAGCTCGTCTCCGTCGCCCCGCGCAAGGCGGGGCGCAGCGTGCGCAAGGCCAAGTCCTGCGCCACGGTGGAGTCGGGCAAGTGGGTGGGCCCGGTCAAGGCCCCGGTCTCCGGCGAGGTGGTGGCGGTCAACGAGGCCCTGCTGGAGAACCCCGGCCTCGTCAACGAGGACCCCTACGGCGCCGGCTGGATCGTGCGCCTGCGGCCCGACGACTGGGACGCCGAGTCCGGCGACCTGCTCACCGGGGAGGCGGCCCTGGCGGCCTTCGCCGCCAAGATGGACGCCGACGGTTTCACCGGCTGCTGAGGGATCGCCGTGACCTCCTGGCGCCAGGTACTCCACGCCCTCACCGACACCCAGGGGGTGGCGTTTCCCGGCGAGGTGGTGGAGGAGCTGGCGGCGGCGCAGGGCTGGCGGGACCGGCCGCTGGCGGTGCATGTCCCGGGGTTTCGCCGCTGCGCCGGTGCCGGGCTGCCCGCCTGCGGCGGCGGCCACTGGCCGGCGGTGTCCATCACCGGCGGTGACTGCGAACTCGACTGCGATCACTGCCGGGCCCGGATCCTCGCGCCTATGCACCCGGCGCGCACGCCCGCGGAACTGGCGGCGCTGGTGCCGCGGCTGGTGGCGCAGGGGGCGCAGGGCATGCTCCTCACCGGCGGGTCCAACCGGCGCAACGAGGTGGAGTACGGGCCGTACCTGCCCGTCATCCGCCGGCTCAAGCACCGCTTCCCGGCCTTCCGCATCGCCTGCCATACCGCGCTGGTGGACCCGCCCGCCGCCGCCGCCCTGGCCGCCGCCGGGGTGGACGTGGCCATGCTGGACGTCATCGGCGCCCAGGACACGGTGAACCGGGTCTACCACCTCAAGCGGCCGGTGGCCGACTTCGAGCGGGCCCTGGCGGCGCTGGGCGGCACCCCCATGCGGGTGGTGCCCCACATCGTGCTGGGCCTGCACTACGGCCGCCTCCTGGGGGAGTGGGAGGCGCTGGAGATGGTGGCCCGGCAGCGGGCCGATGCTCTGGTCCTGGTGGCGGTGATGACCGCCTTCGCCGGCACCGCGCGTCCCTTCGTGACTCCGGACCCTCACGCCGCGGCCCGCTTCTTCCTCCATGCCCGGCGGCGCCTGCCCCGCCTGCCGTTGCTGCTGGGCTGTGCCCGGCCCCACGGCGCGGCCAAGGTGATGATGGATGCCTACGCCGTGCTCGCGGGCCTCGACGGCATCGCCCATCCCTCGGAGGGGGTGCTGGACCTGGCCCGGGCCCTGGGGCGGCCCGTGACCGTGGACGGCGGCTGCTGCGCCGCGGGCGCGCCCGGCCTGCCGCTGGCGGAGGCGGTACCATGACGCGGCCGCGCTGGCGCCTGCTGGACACCGGCCTGCGGCGGGCGGCGGAGAACATCGCCCTCAACCGCGCCCTGCTGGAGGCGCGCCAGGCCGGGGAGGCCCCGCCCACCCTGCGCTTCCTCCGCTTCGCCCCCAGCGCGCTCATCGGCTGTCACCAGAGCGCGGCCCAGGAGCTGGAGCTGGACTACTGCCGCGCCCGCGGCATCGCGGTGCAGCGCCGCATCACCGGCGGCGGGGCCATCTACTTCGACCCGGCCCAGCTGGGCTGGGAGCTGTACCTGGACCGCGCCCATGCGGGCACCGACATGGCGGCCATCAGCCGCCGCATCTGCGAGGCCGCCGCCGCCGGCCTCTCCCGCCTGGGCGTCGCGGCCCGCTTCCGGCCCCGCAACGACATCGAGGTGGAGGGGCGCAAGATTTCGGGCACCGGCGGCGCCTTCGACGGGGATGCCCTGCTGTACCAGGGCACGCTGCTCATCGACTTCGATGCCGAGACCATGCTGCGGGTGCTGCGGGTGCCGGCGGCCAAGCTGTCCCACAAGGCCGTGGCCTCGGTGCGCGAGCGCGTGGTGAGCCTGCGCGAGCTGCTGGGCGAGCCGCCGCCGCTGGAGCGGATCCAGCGCACCCTGGCCGCGGCCTTCGCCGAGTCCTTCGGGGTGGAGTGGGAAGCGGGCGGGCTGGTGCCCGCCGAGGAGCGGCGGTTCGAGGCCGCCCTGGCCGAGATCGACACCCCGGGCTGGGTCTTCGCCCTGGACCGGCCCCGCAGCGAGGCGCCGCTGCTGTCCGGCAGCCACCGTTCTCCCGGCGGCCTGATCCACGTGGACCTGCTGGTGGACACCCGGCGCCGGCGCCTCAAGCAGGTGTGGATCCGCGGCGACTTCTTCGTGGTGCCGCCGCGCACCATCGCCGATCTGGAGGCCGCCCTGCGCGAGGTGCCGCTGGAGCGCCTGGAGTCCGTGGTGGAGGAATTCTTCGCCGGGCGGCAGGTGCAGATGCTGCAGCTCGCGCCGCGGGATTTCGTCCAGGCCCTGGCCAACGCCCTCGCCGGCGCCGAGGCGGTGTCGTGAATCGTCCCTTCACTTGCGACGTGCTGGTGGCGGGCGCCGGACCCGCGGGCGGGGCCGCCGCCCTCGCCGCGGCGCAGGCGGGGGCCCGGGTGCTGCTGGTGGAGCGCCGGCCCGCGCCGGGACGGCCGGTGCAGTGCGCCGAGTACCTGCCCCTGCCCGCCGCCGGCCCCGCGCGGGCGGCGGGGGCCGCCTGCCAGCCGGTGCGGGCCACCGTCGTCCGCCTGCCCTCGGGCGCCCGGCACACCGACCCGGTGCCCGGCCTGATGATCCACCGGGACCGGCTGGACGCCGGGCTGGCGACGCGGGCCCGGGCCGCGGGCGCGGTGCTCATGTGCGGCTGGCGCCTGGCGGGGCTGGACGCCCGGCGGCGGGAGGCGGTCCTGGTGCGGGGGCGGGCGGTGCAGCGGGTCCGGTTCGGCTGCTGCGTGGCCGCGGACGGGCCCCGCTCGGCGGCGGCCCGGGCCCTGGGCCTGGCGCCGCTGCCGGTGATGGCGGCGCGCCAGGTCACGGTGCCCCTGGCCCAGGCGCAGGACCATTGCGAGGTGTGGCTGGGGCCGGCCTGGCCCGGCGGCTACGCCTGGCTGTTTCCCAAGGGGGACCGGGCCCACCTGGGCGCCGGCTGGAGCGGCCGGCTGCGGGCCGATCCCGTGGTGGCCCTGCACCGGGGCCTGCACCGGGCCGGCCGGGTGGGGGCGGCGGTGCTGGCGGCCACCGGCGGGCTCATTCCCGTGGGCGGACTGCGCGAGCCGGTGGCACCCGGCCCGGTCCTGTTCGCCGGCGATGCCGCCGGCCTGGCCCACCCCGTCACCGGGGCCGGCATCGCCCCGGCCCTGGCCTCGGGCGCCCTGGCGGGGGCCGCCGCCGCGGCCGGCACCGCCGCCGCGTGGCGGGAATACGGCGAAGAACTTGGGGACACCTACGGCGCCGCCCTGGCCCGGGCCGTGGCCCGGCGGCGCGAGGCGGCCGCGGGCATGGGCGACGACGCCGCCGCGCGCCGGGGGTGGGTGGCCTTTCCCCAGTACCACGGGCGGGAGGCGGCGGCATGAGCCGGCCGGTGGAGGAGCGGCCGCTGCACTTCTACCGGCCCGACGCGGCGCGGCCCACGCCGGAGATGCGTTCCCCCGAATACGTGCAACTGTCCACCGCCGCGGCCATCACCCTGGGCCTGGTGCCGGGGCGCATGCACCGCACCGACTGCACCCACTGCCTCAACCTGCTGGTCACCTACCCGGAGGGGTGCCGGGCCAACTGCGCCTACTGCGGCCTGGCCCGGCACCGCGAGGAGAACCGGGACTACGCCGACCGCAACTTCATCCGCGTGGAATGGCCCACGGTGCGCTACGACGACATCCTGGCGGCCGTGGCCCGCGGCGCCGACCGCGGCCGCTTCCAGCGCATGTGCATCTCCATGATCACCCATCCGCGCTCCGATGCCGACACCTTCGTCCTGCTGGAGCAGTGGACCCGGCGGTTGCCCCGCGTCCCGGTGTCCATCCTGTCCAATCCCACCACGCTGGACCGCGACGACCTGGTGCGCATGGAGGCGCTGGGCGCGGAGATCTTTACCGTGGCCCTGGATGCGGCCACGCCCGAGATCTTCGAGCGCACCCGCGGCCGCAGCGTGGCCAGCCCGCACACCTGGGACAAGTACTGGCAGGCCATCGAGTGGGCGGCGGAGGTGTTCGGGCCCGAGCGCTTCGGCGTGCACCTCATCTGCGGCCTGGGCGAGACCGAGCGGGAGATCCTGGCCGTGTGCCAGCGGGTGCGCGACCTGGGCGGGCACAACCACATGTTCGCCTTCTATCCCGAGCGCGGCTCCCTCATGGAGGACTGGGCGCCGGTGGACCGCGCCCAGTGGCGCCGCGTGCAACTGGGGCGCTTCATCATCGACTACACCGGGGGGCGGTTCGAGGACATGGCCTTCGACGACCACGGGCGGGTGACGGACTTCGGCCTGCCCCGGGCGCGGGTGGAGGCCCTCGTCGCCTCGGGCAAGCCCTTCCGCACCTCGGGCTGCCCCGGGGCGCACGACCCCGAGGTGTCCGCCTGCAACCGGCCCTACGGCGACTCGCCGCCGGGCGACATCCTGTCCTATCCCTTCCCCCCCCAGGCCCGCGACGTGGCCGTCATCCGCCGCCAGCTCGCCGGCGAGGACGTGCCCAGCAGCGCCGCGGACGACGGCACGTAGGGCGGCAGGCGCAGGTGGGCCTGAGCGGAGCGGAGGCCGGCACCGGGGCGGCATCTGGATTTCACCGCAGGTGAACCTGACAGTGGCATAAAATTCGCGTGGCATCGTGCTGTCGTGCCTCGACGGCAGGTGCCGGGGCCCCGGTCCGGGCGGGCGCCGGATGTCACCCGGGGTGACATCCGGCAACACGCTCGTTGGCCATGGCGTGCGGGCATCCGCCCGGTGCCCACCCCCTCACCCCGGCCCTCTCCCCCGCGATGCGGGGGAGAGGGGGATGGAAAAAACCGGCGCGGCCTCCAAACCCTACCGTGCGCGAAAAAACGGTCCCCTCTCCCGCCGGGAGAGGGGCCAGGTGAGGGGATCGAAACACGGGTTTTCCCTGCCTCGGTAAATCCCCCCTGGCCCGTTCACCCCGCAGCGGGGGAATTCATGCAGCCATCAGGTGAAGTCCGGAGACGGTCCGGCAAGCGGCCCGGATGGAGCGCCGGCGGAATCCGGGAACGGTGTTTCCCTACACCTCCGGTGGCACGCCGGGCGGCTCGAGCATGGCGCAGGCCGCCAGCCCGGTCCACGGGCCGGATATGTGGGCGGGAAAGCCGCCCCCGCATGAAGCGGCGCAATCCTTGCCGCGGTATCGCCTCGTGTTCACGCCTGGCGTCCCGTTCTTGACATTCAAATGAGAATGATTATCATTACCAATTGAATGCGGAAGCGAACGGGGGGGACGGCAGCGGCATGAAACTCCGGGACAACGGCGAAAACGGGACCCCGGCACCGGGGCGGGACGCGGCGGGCGGGCGGAGGAAATTGTGGGAGCTCGACCCGGCGTTCCACTGCAGCGTGGTGGGGATCTGCCTGGAAATCCCCGAGCTGCGGCGCCTGGCGAGGAAACTGCGGGTGGGCGGCGAGGGTGCCGGCGACCACGCCCTGCACCGGGCCCTGGTGGCCATGGCGGGCACGGACACCGCGGCGTGCCGCCGGCTGCACAGGTTCCTGGACCGCAAGTACCGCGGCATGCTGCGGCGTTTCGCCGGCGCCGGCACCCCCGCGCGAGTGGAGGCCCTGTGGCGGGAGGCGCTGGCCGGGGGGGAGATGGCCGCCGCGTACTGGGCGCTGCTCACCCATCCCGCCACCCCTCCCGGCCTCGCCGAGCGGATCCATGGCGAGGTCCACATGCTGTCGCACCGTTCCCCGGCCGCACTCCGGCGCAGCCGCGAGACCCTGCGGCGGACACGGGCGCTCGCCCGCACGCTGACGGCGCGGCTGGAAGAGCACCGCGCCGTGGCCCGCGGCCGGGTGCGCGAGCTGGAAGCGGCCGTGCGGCGGCTGCGGGGGGAGAAGGCGGCGCTGGGCGAAGAACTGGAGAGGCTGCGGCAACGCCCGCCGGCGGCGGAGCCGGTGCCCGCCGCCCGCGGGCTGCAGGCCCGCGTCCGCGAGCTGGAGAACGACCTGGCCGCCATGCGCCGGGCCGCCGACCGGGCCCGCGAGGACGTTCTGTCATGGCAGCGGCTGGCTGCCGCCAGCGGTGACCGCGCCATGCGGCTCGAGGCCCGGCTGGCGGCCCTGGAGTCCGAGCGCGATGCCCTGGAACAGGCCATGGCCCGGCTCCTGGAAGCGGGCGGCACCCCCTGCGCCTCCGCGGGGCAATGCGGCGGCCGTCCCGACCTGTGCGGCCGGTGCATCTTGTACGTGGGAGGGCGGAGCCGCCAGTGCGGCAGGTTCCGGGCCCTGGTGGAGGGGCACAACGGCCGCTTCCTCCACCATGACGGGGGCATGCACGAAGGCCGGGCACGGCTGGGGGCGCTCTTGCCCCAGGCCGACGTGGTGCTGTGCCCGCTGGATTGCGTGAGCCACGATGCCGCCCGCCGGATCAAGCGGTACTGCAAGCGGTACGGCAAGCGGCTGATCCTGCTGCCGCGATCCAGCCTGGCGGCGTTCGCGCAGGGGCTCGACCAGGTGATGGCCCAGCTGGGACCCGGGACGGCCGGGGGAACGGAGGCTGAACCCGGGGCCGGGAGTCCGCGCGGGGCCTGACGGCGCCTGCGCGGCGTCGCTCCGCGGTGCCGCCCTGCAGCAGCACGCAGTCACCTGGGGCGACTCGAGCATGGCGAAAGCCGCCGGCCGGTTCACGAAGGCGAAGACCGGGTTGAGCGGAGCGGAGGCCGGCCCCGGGGCGGCATCCGGATTCCACCGCAGGTGAACCTGATCATTGCATAAATTCCCTCCTCGCGGCATGAAGGGGTCAGGGCGGAGAGGGTTGCAGAAGCAGGAAAAACTCGTGTTCCGATCCCCCACCCTGGCCCTCTCCCGGCGGGAGAGGGGACTGTCTTTTCGTCCGCCGCGGGGGGGGCTCGGCGCCGCGACTGGT
>JALSIK010000179.1 GCA_026990045.1 Chromatiales bacterium
GCCCAGGCGGGTCAGCAACCCGGCGACGATGCTGGCGGCGATGAGAGTCGCGGTCAGCGGCGGCAGCCGGGCCGGCAGCCAGCTCCCCATGGCATCTCCCCGATGGATCCGGTGGTGGACGGACGATGCCCGAGTATACCTGCTGCCGGCGGCCGCGGGGGTGGGACTCAGTGGCTCGGAAACTCCGGCTCGGTGCAGGCCTCCTGGTCCCCCCGGGCGCACTTGGCCTGGAGCCGCTTGATCTGCTCCGGCGCGGGATTCTCGTCCGAGGCATGCACGGGGCCGAAGGCAAATGCGATCGGCACCAGGGCCCCGACGAGGGACAGCTTGTTCATGGGTGCCTCCTCCATCTCGACGGGGATATCACCATTGGCGTCCCGCGCAGGAAGGGCTTTAGGCCGGAGCGGACAGACTTTCTGGAACGAGTCCAGGTCCGAACGGGTCCCATGCAACCGGCTCAGGGTGCGGCCAGCTCGATGGAGTCGCTCACCACCGCCGACACCAGCTCCAGCGCCGCGCCCCGCGTCTCGCGGTACTTGCGCACCTGGAGATGGACGGTCTTGCGCCCGGGGCCGGGACTGAGCCGGAACACGGGCCGGCCGGCCAGCGGCTTCCAGGGGACCCCTTCCAGGTCCGGCGTCTCGGCGGCGCGGTAATGGGTCACCCCTTCCCCGGCCTCGAAATCCAGCGTCACCTCGCGGTCGCGGGTCACCGCCGCGCCGCCGTCGAGCCTGAAGTTGCGCACGGTGACCGCGGCCGGGCCCGGCCGGCCGTGGGGCCGGGCACCCTCGCACCGGGGCCCCAGGCCGCCGCGGTTCAGGGTGATGTCGTAGTGGCGGTCGTAGCGGGCCCGCGGCAGCACCCGGCGCCGGCCGTGGAAACCCTCGCGCGACAGGGTGAGCACCAGGCGGGTATCGGGCACCCGGGGAAACGTCACGGTACCGTCTTCGGACGTGAGGAAGGCGCCGAACTGGGAGGGATTGGCCGGCGTGCCCAGGCACACGGCGGCGCCTTCCAGCGGCCGGCCGTCGCGCCCGTCCAGCACCCGCACGCTCACCTGGGCCGCGTGGGCGGCCGCCATGCCCAGGGCTGCGGTGATGAACCAGAGGATCGCGAGTGAACGCCGGCGCAAGACCATGGCCGGTTTTTAACCCGGCGGCCGGCGGGGTGCAAGGACGGGCGCCAGGAAGATCAGCCGCCGGGAACCGGCGGGCAGGCGGACCGGCCCCGGCAGGCGACCTGGACCGGCGGGCGCAACCCGGTGGCGGCGTCCTTGGCGCCGCGTGCCGGGGGGCCGGCCTCCTGGGCGGGCAACAGCCAGGTCACGGCCAGGGCCAGCACGAGACCGGCGGCCAGCAGCACCGTCTCCAGCCGCTGGCCCCGCGCCGGGGCCGCCGGGCGGCGCCGGCGGTGGAAGGCCGGGGGTGGGATGCCGCGGTCAGCACTCATCGTCCCACGTCCTCCAGCCGCCGGGGAACCAGCCGGGCCCCGCGCCGGCACCGGGCTCCCAGGCCGCGGGCCCTGAACCCAGGCCCGGGCAATAGAACTGCTCCTCCAGCGCCCGCGCCATGCGGGTGCCGCCGGCGGCCTGCGCCGGCCATGCCCCGGGCACGGGCTCCACCAGCGCCGCCGGCATCCATTGCGGGAGCCGGTGGGCGCCGCCATCGTCCCGCCCCTCATGGGGTACCGCGCCCGCGGTACCGGCCCCGACGAACAGCGCCAGCACCGCGCCCAGTCCTGCACTGAAACCTCGCATGCTCCGTACCTCTCATCCAGCACGCCGACCCGCGCGCGCCGGCGGGCACGCGCGCCCGAACGCCGCGTCCGGTCCTGGCCGGGGTCATGTCCCGTGCCGTCGAAGCCTACGGAGACAACGCCCCGGCCTCAGTGCGGAATCACCGCCGGGAATGTGAAAAATGCACGAATGCAACCCGCTGCCCCGAAATGAAAAAGCCGGCCCGAAGGCCGGCTCGCCAGGGATGACCCGAGCGGCTCACCACTCGATGCACTGGGTGGTGGCGTTGTCGCCGGTCCAGCAGACCTTTGGATTGGACGTGGCCTGGATGGTGATGGTCCGGGTGTTGAGCAGGGTTCCCGCCGCCAGCGGGTAGGTCGCCTTGCACAGGCGGGGATGCCCCGGCATGGCGGCCGGCACGAAGCTGCGCACCCTGCCGTGACGGTCCACCGTCAGCACCACCACGGGGCCGTCATCTCCCTTGCTCCGCCCGGCGGCCAGCTCCTTGCCGGCCGCGGCACTCAACAGCCCCGCCCCGTGCGCGGCCTTCAGCCTGTCTGCGGACTTGGGACCGATGGGCACGCAGTCATGGGTACCGGCCGCGGCGGGGGATGCCGCGACGGCCACGGCCGCGACGGCCCATGCGATGGCGAGGGGACGGAACACGGGGGGTCTTGCTGTCATGGCGTTCTCCTCGGGTGGTTCGGCGTACGAAACCGGTCAGGGTCAGAACCCCAGGCTGAGCCGGAACCAGACGGTCCGCTCCGGGATGAGGGTCTCCACCACCGGGATGCCGGTGGTGAAATCCAGGTCCTGGTACAGGAACGCCTGGTCGAACAGGTTGCGCACCTGCAGCGAGACGATGCCGGCGCGCCGGGGCAGGCGCCAGCCCAGGTCCAGGTCCACCAGGGTGAAGTCCTCGTGGGCCTGGGCCAGGGGCCGCGCCGCGGCCGCCACCAGGTCCTGCTCCACGAAGGTGGCGGTGAGCCCGGCGCGCCAGCCCGCGGGATGGTGGTAGGTCACCCGCAGGGGCACGGTGAGGGTCTCCAGGCGGCGCGGGGGCGCGGAGAGCAGGCCCGGATCGTCGGACTCGGGGTTGTCGTAGGTCGCGAAGGCGGGTTCCAGCGCCATCGCCCAGCGCGGTGCCGGGGCCCAGTGGGCCCAGGCCCGCCAGAGCAGCTCGCCGCGACGGAGGTATTCCACCACGCCCTTGCCGACAGTGACCGCCGGGATGCGCAGCCGCCGGCGCGAGGCCTCCAGTCCCAGGCGCACGGGCCCGGCCCGCCCGTCGACGCCCACGCCGTAGCGCCGGGTGAGAGTCCCGTTGGGGTCGTCGAACCACTGGTTGAAGCCGGCCACGTGGGTGGGCTCCAGGGTCTGTTCCACCACCAGGACGCGCTTGACCGTCTCGAACCAGGCCGCGCGCAGGCGCCATCCTGCGCGCGAGCGCCAGCTCAGCCCCAGCTTGGGACTGGTGCGGTTGACGTCCTGGGGCCCCTGTTCCACCCAGTCGCGGGCCACGCCCAGGGTCCACTCCCAGCCGCCGGCGGCCGGAAACGTGGCATAAGTGT
>JALSIK010000180.1 GCA_026990045.1 Chromatiales bacterium
CGAAGGTCACCACGCGGCGGTCGGCGGCCAGCCCGCGCCAGAAGCCGGCGAAGGCGTCGTCGGCATTGATCACGGCGATGCCGTCGGCGGGCAGCGCGGCGTAGAGCTCGCCCTTGGCCCGGGCCACGCCCTCCACCGAGCCGAAGCCCTCCAGGTGGGCCGGGCCGGCGTTGGTCACCAGCCCCAGGCGGGGCTGCGCCAGCTCCGCCAGGTACGCGATCTCGCCGGCGTGGTTGGCGCCCATCTCCACCACCGCGGCCCGGTGCCCGCCCCCCAGGCGCAGCAGGGTCAGAGGCACGCCGATGTCGTTGTTGAGGTTGCCCCGCGTGGCCAGCACCGGGCCGCGGCGGGCGAGGATGGCGGCCAGCATCTCCTTCACCGTGGTCTTGCCGTTGGAGCCCGTGATCCCCGCCAGGGGCAGGTCGAAGCGGGCGCGCCAGCCGGCGGCGAGCCGGCCCAGGGCCTGCCGGGTATCCTGCACCCGCAATGCGGGCAGCACGCCGGGCGCATCCTGATGAATCATGGCGGCGGCCGCGCCCCGCTCCAGGGCCTGGCGGGCGAAGTCGTGGCCGTCGAAGTTCTCGCCGCGGATGGCCACGAACAGGTTGCCCGGGGCCACGGTGCGGCTGTCGATGCTGACTCCGAACACCGGCACGTCGTCGCCGCGCAGCTCGCCGCCGCACAGCCGGGCGACCTCGTTGAGCGGCAGGCACAGCCCGCTGCGCTCGGGGGTCTCCTGGGCCATGTCCCGGTCCGCCGCCATCATGCCCCCAGCGCCTTCTTCACCTGGGCGGGGTCGGAAAACGGCCGACGCTCGCCGCCCGCGAGCTGGTAGTCCTCGTGGCCCTTGCCCGCCACCAGCACCACGTCGCCGGGCCGCGCCCCGGCCACGGCGCGGGCGATGGCCCGGCCCCGGTCGCGCTCCACGTAGGCGGCGTCGGGATCGGCCATGCCGGACTGGATCTCCTCGATGATGGAGACGGGGTCCTCGCCGCGGGGATTGTCGTCGGTGAGCACCACGTGATCGGCCAGCCGCTCGGCGATGGCGCCCATGCGCGGGCGCTTGGCCCGGTCGCGCTCGCCGCCGCAACCGAACACGCACCACAGGCGCCCGCGGCAGTGGTGGCGCAGGGCCGCCAGCACGTTGTGCAGGGCGTCGGGGGTGTGGGCGTAGTCCACCACCACCAGGGGCCGGTCGCCGCCGCCGAAGCATTCCATGCGCCCGGGCACGCCGCGCACCCGGCCCAGGCGTTCCAGGGCCTCGGCCAGGGGCATGCCCGAGAGCAGCAGCACCCCCAGCGCGGCCAGCAGGTTGGCGGCGTTGAACCGGCCCAGCAGGGGCGAGACCAGGGTGCCGGTGCCCCAGGCGGTGTCCACCTCCAGCCGCAGGCCAGTCTCGTCCGCCCGCAGGCCGTGGCCGTAGAGGGTGGGCAGCGCCGCCTCGGTGCCGAGCCCGTAGGTCACCGGCTCCACGCCCGGCGGCAGCATGCACAGCAGGCGGCGGCCGAAGGGATCGTCGGTGTTGACCACCGCGTGGCGCAGGCCGGGGACGCGGAACAGGCGCCCCTTGGCCGCCTGGTAGGCCGCCATGTCGCCGTGGTAGTCCAGGTGGTCATGGGTGAGGTTGGTGAGCACCGCGCAGTCGAAGCGCACCCCGGCGGCGCGGTCCTGGTCCAGGGCGTGGGAGGAGACCTCCATGGCCACCGCCCGCGCGCCGGCCTCGCGCATCTGCGCCAGCCACCGGTGCAGGGTCACGGGGTCCGGCGTGGTGTGGCCGCTGGGCTCCAGCGCCGGCGGCAGTCCGTGGCCCAGGGTGCCCACCACCCCGCAGGCGCCCTCGCCCATGGCGGCGGCCACGAGCTGGGTGACGGTGGTCTTGCCGTTGGTGCCCGTGACCCCGGCCACGAACAGGTCCGCCGAGGGCCGGCCGTAGAAGTGATCGGCCAGCAGGCCGGCCCGGGCCGAGAGGCTGGCCACCGGCACCAGCGGCACCCGGCGCCCGTCCGGGGCCTGGCGCCAGGCCAGCCCGGCCGCCGCCGGCGCCGCCTCGCCGGTCTCCCACAGCACCGCCGCGGCGCCCGCGGCGATGGCGGCGTCCGCGTACTCCATGCCGTGGCTGCGGCGCCCGGCCAGGGCCAGGAACACGTCGCCGGGTCGCACCCGGCGGCTGTCCAGGGCCAGCCCGGTGACGGCGAGCGCGGGCAGCTGGGCCGGTGCCCCGCCCAGCACCGCCAGCAGGTGGGACAGGGTGAAGTCCTGGGCGGGGGCGGCCATCATGCCCCACCTCCCGCCCGGGCCAGCAGCCGGGACCGCGGCAGCACCCCGTCCGGCGGGACCTCCAGCAGGCGCAGCGCCCCTGCCATCACGCGCCGGAACACGGGCGCCGCCACCTCGCCGCCGTAGTAGGCCTCGCCCCGGGGGTCGTCCACCGTGACCACCATCACCAGGCGCGGATCCGACACCGGCGCGATGCCCACGAACACCGCCAGGTAGGCGTCCTCGGCATAGCCGCCGGCGCCGGCCTTCTTCACCGTGCCGGTCTTGCCCGCCACCCGGTAACCGGGCACCGCCGCCTTGGCCGCGGTCCCCTCGCGCGAGACCACGCCCTCCAGCATGGCCAGTACCCGCCCCGCGGTGCGCCGGCTCACCACCCGCCGGGTCGCCGGCGGCGAGGCCCGGCGCAGCAGGCTCGCCGGCACCAGGCGCCCGCCGCTGGCGAACACGGTGTAGGCCTGGGCGAGCTGCAGGGCGGTGACCGAGGTGCCGTAGCCGAAGGCCAGGGCGGCGCGCTCGAAGCCGCGCCAGTGGCGGTAATGGGACAGGCGGCCGGCGGCCTCGCCGGGGAACCCCACCGCGGTGACCTGGCCGAAGCCGGCCCGGTCCAGCACCCGCCAGAAGGCCCCGGGCGGGGTGGCCAGGGCGATGCGCGCGGCCCCCACGTTGGAGGACTTGCGGATGACGGTGGCCACGTCGATGGCGCCGTAGTTGCGCACGTCGCGCACGGTGTTGCGCCCCACCCTGAGCAGGCCGGGCGCGGTGTCGATGACGGTGCGGGGCGACACCACCCCCCGCTCCAGGGCGGCGGCGACGGTGAAGGGCTTGATGGCGGAGCCGGGCTCGAACACGTCGGTCACCGCCCGGTTGCGGTAACGCCCGGGCCGGATCTGGCCGCGGTCGTTGGGATTGAAGCCGGGCTGGTTGACCATGGCCAGCACCTCGCCGGTGCGCGCATCCAGGATCACGGCCGAGCCGCCGCGGGCCCGGTGGCGCAGCACCGCCCGCTTGAGCTCGCGGTAGGCCAGGTACTGCAGGCGCCGGTCCAGGGCCAGGATCACGTCGCGCCCGGGCCGCGGGGCCCGGATGAGCTCCACGTCCTTGATCACGTGGCCCTTGCGGTCGCGCACCACCCGCTTGCGCCCGGGGCGGGCGCGCAGGATGTCCTCCAGGGCCAGCTCCAGCCCTTCCTGGCCGCGGTCGTCCACGTCGGTGAACCCCAGCACGTGGGCCGCCACCTCGCCGGCGGGATAGTAGCGGCGGTACTCCCGCAGCAGTCCCACCCCGGGCAGGCCCAGCGCCCGCACCCGCCGCGCCACCGCCGGCGTCACCTGGCGCCGCAGGTACACGAACTCGCGCCCGCGGCGGGCCGTCACGCGCCGGGCCAGGGCGGCCGGCTCGAGCCCCAGGGCCCGGGCCAGCTCCGGCCAGCGGTGGCGCGCCCCCATGAGCTCGGCGGGGTTGGCCCACACCGAGTCCACCGGGGTGCTGATGGCCAGGGGCTGGCCGTGGCGGTCCAGGATCCGGCCGCGGTGGGCGGCCAGGGGCACCACCCGCACCGCGCGGGCGTCGCCCTCGCGCTGGAGCCGGTCCTGCTGCAGGACCTGGAGCTGGAAGGCGCGGCCCGCCAGCCCCAGCACCGCCAGGCCGAACAACGCCACCACCGTCCCCAGGCGCAGGCGCGAGAACCGGGCGGCAGGTTCACTCATCGCGGATCACCACCATGTCTTCCAGCCGGGGGGCCACCAGCCCCAGGCGCTTGCGCGCCACGCGCTCGATGCGGTTGTGGCTGCCCCAGGTGCTCTCCTCCAGCTGCAGCTGGCCCCAGCGGACGTTGAGCGCGTCGCGCTCCTGTTCCAGGGCCTGCAGGTTCACGAACAGGCTGCGGTGGCGGTGGCGGGTGTGCACCACCGCCACCGCCGAGACCAGCACGGCCAGCGCCAGGACCGCGGTGAGCACGCGCATGGTCACAGCTTCTCCGCGACCCGCAGCACCGCGCTGCGCGCGCGCGGGTTGCGGGCCACCTCCTCGGGCCGGGGCCGGCGGGCCTTGCCCACGGGCCGCAGGCGCGGCTGCAGGTGGACGTGGGTCACGGGCAGGTCGGGCGGGTGGCGGTCGCCGCGCGACTGCTCGCGGATGAAGCGCTTGACGATGCGGTCCTCCAGCGAGTGGAAGCTGATGACCACCAGCCGCCCGCCGGGACGCAGCAGGTCCAGCATCTCGGGCAGCGCCGCCTTCAGCTCCTCCAGCTCGCCGTTGATGAAGATGCGGATGGCCTGGAAGCTGCGGGTGGCCGGGTCCTTGCCCGGCTCGCGCGAGGGGTTGGCCGCCGCCACCACCGCCGCGAGCCGGCGCGTGGTCTCGATGGGCCGTTCCCGGCGGGCGGCGACGATGGCGCGGGCGATGCGCCGGGCGTGGCGCTCTTCGCCGTATTCCTTCAATACCCGGGCGATCTCGTCTTCACCGGCGCGGGCCAGCCACCGGGCGGCGCTTTCACCGGCGGTGGGGTCCATGCGCATGTCCAGGGGGCCCTCCTCGCGGAAGCTGAACCCGCGCGCCGGGTCCTCGAGCTGGGGCGAGGACACCCCCAGGTCCAGCAGGATGCCGTCCACGCGGCCCAGCCAGCCCAGGCGGCGGACCTCCTCGCCCATGCGGCGGAAGGAACCGTGGCGGATCACCACCCGGGGATCGCGCCCCCACTGGCGCCGGGCGCTCTCCACCGCCGCCGGGTCCCGGTCCATCACCATCAGGCGGCCGTCCCCGCCCAGCCGGTCCAGGATGGCCCGGGCATGGCCGCCGCGGCCGAAGGTGCCGTCGGCGTAGCAGCCGCCGGGGCGCACCGCCAGGCCCTCCAGGACCTCCTCCAGCATCACCGGGATGTGCGCCGCCTGGTTCATGGCCTTTTCACAGGATGAGCCTGCCCAGGTCCTCGGACAGGTCCAGGTCTTCCTCGCCGGCCTGCGCCAGCCACTCGTCGCGGCGCGCGTTCCACAGCGCCTCGTCCCACAGCTCGAACTTGTTGCCCTGGCCGATGAGCACCACCCGCTTGTCCAGGCCGGCGAAGCTGCGCAGTTCCGGGGACAGGCGGATGCGGCCGTGGGTGTCCAGCTCGGCGTCGGTGGCGTGGCCGATGAGCAGCCGCTGCAGGCGCCGGGCCTGGGGGTTGAGCCCGGGCAGGCGCACCAGCCGGCGCTCGATTTCTTCCCACTCGGGCAAGGGATAGATCAGGAGACAGCGGTCGCGGTCGACAGTGACCATTAACTTCCCGTCGCAGATCTCCACCAGCCGATCGCGGTACTTGGCCGGCATGGCCATGCGCCCCTTGGCGTCCAGGTTCAGTGTGCTGACCCCGCGAAACAAATGGCGCCCCCTCGTGCCCCGGTGATCCCCAAAATCCCACAATCTCCCACTTCGATACACTATAGGAAGCGCCCGGCCGCACTGTCAAGCAAACCGGCTCACAAAAGCAGGTGAATTTTTCCGTTTTCACAGTAACTTACGGCGGGTGGCGGGAAGTGGATCGAGCCCCTGCGGGCCCGATCCCGCAATATCAAATCACGCTGAAAACAACAGGTTGCAGAGGGTTATTAACGTGGAACATCAAGAGAAAGAGATGGGGGAGCCGGCCTGTAAGCCGGGTTCTGTCGGGGACAGCCATTCATCTGGGACGCGCGTCGCCGCGCGCCTCTAGCGACCTACCCGGACCCGGTGCGGGCCACACCATGGGGTCCCTATTTGGTCTTGCTCCGGGTGGGGTTTACCGTGCCGCCGCGTGTTGCCACCGGCGCGGTGCGCTCTTACCGCACCTTTTCACCCTTGCCTGATCCCCGCCCGGGGGCGGGGCCATCGGCGGTCTGTTTTCTGTGGCACTTTCCGTCGGCTCGCGCCGCCCAGGCGTTACCTGGCACCCTGCCCTGCGGAGCCCGGACTTTCCTCCCCGCCAGCGCGTGGCGGAGCGGCTGTCCGGCCGGCTCCCGCGCACCATTATATGGCACCGGCGGCCCGGCGCGATGCCTTCATCGGCCGCCGCCTTCCTCCGAGACGATGAACTGGTAGAAAAGTTTCCGCGGCCGGCCGGTGATCTCCGCCGCCAGCGCCGCCGCGCGGGCCGGCGGCAGCTCCCGCGCCAGCCCCCGGGCCAGGCGCCGGGCGGCCGCGTCCAGGTCCCCGGCCCCGGGCGCCGGGGCCGGCGCCCCCTCCACCACCAGCACCATCTCGCCCCGGCGCTGCTCCGGGTCCGCCGCCACCCGCCGGGCCAGCTCGCCCAGGGACGCGCACAGCAGCGTCTCGTGGACCTTGGTGAGCTCCCGCGCCAGCATGGCCCGGCGCTCGCGGCCCAGGATGGCGGACAGGTCCTCCAGGGCGGCCCCGATGCGGTGGGGCGCCTCGAAGAACACCAGGGTCCGCGGCTCCTCTCTCAGCGACTCCAGCAGGCCGCGGCGGGCCGCGGCCCGGGCCGGCAGGAAGCCCTCGAAGGCGAAGCGGTGCACCGGCAGGGGCGCCACCGACAGCGCCGCCATGAGGGCGCTGGGACCGGGCACCGGCACCACCGCCAGCCCCGCCTCGTGCGCCGCGCGCACCAGCAGGTGCCCGGGATCGCTCACCAGGGGAGTGCCGGCGTCGCTCACCAGCGCCACCGCCGCGCCCTCCTGCATCCGCTCCACCAGCCGCCCGCACACCCGGCGCTCGTTGTGCTCGTGCAGCGCGGTGGTGGGGGTGTCGATGCCGAAGCGGGCCAGCAGCCGGCGGGTGTGGCGCGTGTCCTCGGCGGCGATGAGGTCCACCGCGCCCAGCACGGCCAGCGCCCGCCGGGTGATGTCGTCCAGGTTGCCCACGGGCGTGGCGACGACGTAGAGTGTGCCCGGCGCGATTGACACCCGTTCCCCCCCTGCCGATACTGTGGCCCGTTTTTTCACCGCGGCTGCGCCGCCTGCGACCACACCGTTTCCGTGATCACACTGCTGCGTCGACTCGCCCCGGCCCTGGCGCTACTTTACCTGCTGCTCGCCGGCTGCACGACCGTGCCCGAGGGCCGGCCACCGGATGCCGCGGCCCTGGCCCGCGCCGAGGCCCTGTTCCGGTCCGGCGACCACGCGGCCGCCGCGGCCGCCCTGGGCGAGCTGGCCGCCGCCGCCAGCGGCGAGCGGCGCCAGTACCTGCGCCTGCGCGAGGCGGCGGCCCTGGCCCGTGCCGGCGAACCGGACGCGGCGCGCCGGCTCCTGCAGCAGGTGGAGGCCGAGGCCCTGGCCCCGCCCGGGCTGCCGCTGCGCCTGGCCCGGGCACACCTGGCCCTGGCCGCCCGCATGCCCGACGCGGCGCTGGAGGCACTGGCCGCACCGCCGCCGGCCGATGCCCCGCCGGCGCTGCAGGCCGAGTTCCACCTCCTGCGCAGCGAGGCCTTCGCACTGCAGGGCAACCACCTGGAGGCGGCGCGCGAGCGCATCCTGCGCGAGCCGTTTCTCGACGACCCCGGTGCGCAACTGGAGAACCAGAAGGCCATCTGGTCCGAGCTGGGCAGCCTCACCGAGCGCGCCTTGCTGCGCCTGCGGGTGGCGCCGCCGCCCGACGTGCTGAGCGGCTGGATGGAGCTGGTGCGGCTGGCCAAGCGCTTCCAGCTGCGGCCGGAGCAGCTGCGCCAGGCCCTGGCCGAGTGGCGCCGCGACTACCCCTCGCACCCGGCCCGCGACGAGCTGCTGCAGGGGCTGCTGGAGCGCAAGGCCGAGGACGTCACCTACCCCGAGCGCCTCGCCCTGCTGGTGCCCCTGTCGGGCCGCTTCGCCCGCGCCGGCGAGGCGGTGCGCGACGGCTTTCTCGCCGCCTACTACACCCACCGGCCCGAGGCCATGCACGAGCTGCGCATCTACGACACCGGCGGCGACCCGGCGCGCATCGACGTGATCTACGCCCAGGCGGTGACCGACGGTGCCCGCTTCGTCGTCGGCCCCCTGGACAAGGCCGCGGCCGAGCGGCTGGCCTCGCGGGGGGACCTGCCGGTGCCCACCCTGGCGCTGAACTACGTGCCGGTGGAGACGCCGCCGGCCAACCTGTACCAGTTCGGGCTCTCGCCCGAGGACGAGGCCCGGCAGGTGGCCGAGCGCACCTGGCTCGACGGCCACGTCAACGGCGTCGCCCTCATCCCCGCCGGGCCGTGGGGCGAGCGCGTGTTCCGCGCCTTCGACGCCCGCTGGACCGAGCTGGGCGGCCGCACCCTGGAGGTCCAGGCCTACAACCCGGGCGACAACGACTTCTCGGTGCCCATCCGCCGCCTGCTCAACATCGACGACAGCCGCCGCCGCTACCGGCGCCTGCGCACCCTGCTCAAGGAGCGCCTCAAGTTCTCGCCGCGCCGGCGCCAGGACATCGACTTCATCTTCGTCGCCGCCTACCCGCGCCAGGCGCGCCAGATCCGGCCCCAGCTCAAGTTCTACCATGCCGCCGACCTGCCGGTGTACGCCACCTCCCACGTCTACACCGGCAGCCTCGACCGGGAAAAGGACCGCGACATGGACGGCATCGTGTTCGGCGACATGCCCTGGGTGCTGTCCGAGACCTACTCCCACAGCAGCCTGCGCGGGGAGATCGAGCCCCACATCACGCCGGCCGGGCGCGGCCTGCAGCGCCTCTACGCGCTGGGCATCGACGCCTTCAACATCATCGCCGCGCTCAACCCCCTGCGGCGCTATCCCTACGAGCGCTACGACGGCGAGACCGGCAGCCTCAGCCTGGACGAGAAGAACCGCGTCCACCGCCAGCTCACCTGGGTGCGGTTCCGCTCCGGCCAGCCCACCCTGCTCGACACCGAGGTCCAGTGACGGCCCCGGCGGCACCACCGGCATGCTGACGCTGCGCCGCGGCCGGCAGGCCGAAGCGCAGGCCCTGGGCCACCTGCAGCGTCACGGCCTGAAGCTCATCGCCCGCAACTTCCGCTGCCGCCGGGGGGAGCTGGACCTGGTGATGCAGGACGGGCAGACCGTGGTCTTCGTCGAGGTGCGCTGCCGCAACCACCCCCGCTACGGCAGCGGGGCCGAGAGCGTGGACGCGCGCAAGCGGGCCAGGCTCACCGCGGCTGCGTTATACTTCCTGCAAACGCATCCCCGCTGGCAGCAGGCCCCCGCCCGGTTCGACGTGGTCTCCATCCGCGAACACGGCGGCGCCACCCGCATCGACTGGATCCGCAACGCCTTCGAGACATGAACATCGTCGACGAAATCCGCGACCTCTTCGGCGCCAGCATCGAGACCAAGCAGGCCGCGCGGGAGGTGCTGGCGGAACCCCTGGCCCACGCGGTGGAACTGATGATTGCGACCCTGGGCCAGGGCGGCAAGATCCTGGCCTGCGGCAACGGCGGCTCCGCCGCCGACGCCCAGCACTTCGCCTCCGAGCTGCTCAACCGCTTCGAGCGCGAGCGCCCCGGCCTGCCCGCGGTGGCCCTCACCACCGACAGCTCCACCCTCACCTCCATCGCCAACGACTACGCCTACGAGGAGGTCTTCGCCAAGCAGGTCCGGGCGCTGGGCCGCTCCGGCGACTGCCTGCTGGCCATCTCCACCTCCGGCAACTCGGCCAACGTCAGCCGCGCCATCGAGGCCGCGCACGAACAGGGCATGCGGGTGGTCCTGCTCTCGGGCCGGGACGGCGGCGAGAGCGCGCGCCTGCTCGGCGGCAACGACGTGGAGGTGCGGGTGCCGGCCGACTCCACCGCCCGCATCCAGGAAGTGCACCTGCTGGCCATCCACTGCCTGTGCGATCGCATCGACGCCATCCTGTTCGCCGACGCCCCCTGAGCGTCCGCCCATGACCGGCCCGTCCCCCGCGTTCCGCGACCGCCTGGCGGCACTGCTGCGCCCGGACCAGCTCCTGCGCAGCGAGGCCGAGCGCTGGGCCTACGGCGGCGACAACAGCCGCCGCCAGGCCCTGCCCGACCTGGTCTGCTTCCCGGAGTCCCACGACGAGGTGCGCGAGGTGGTGCGCCTGTGCCACCGGCACCGGGTCCCCCTCGTCCCGCGCGGGCGCGGCACCGGCACCACCGGCGCGGTGGTGCCCGAGGGCGGCGGCGTGGTGCTGTCCACCGAGCGCATGACCCGCCTGGAGGCGGTCAACACCGCCGACCGCTACCTGGTGGTGGAACCCGGCGTGACCAACGCGGAGGTCCAGGCCGCCGCCGCGGCCTGTGGCTTCTTCTGGGCACCGGATCCCACCAGCGCGGCGTTCTCCAGCGTGGGCGGCAACCTGGCCTACAACTCCGCCGGCCCGCGCGCGGTCAAGTACGGCACCCCGCGCGAGAACACCCTGGGCCTGCGCGCGGTCACCGGCGACGGGCGCGAGCTGCGCACCGGGGTCCGCACCACCAAGGGCGTGGTGGGCTACGACCTCACCCGCCTGCTCATCGGCTCCGAGGGCACGCTGGCCGTCATCACCGAGGCCACGCTGAAACTGCTGCCGCTGCCCGGGGCGCACCGGACCCTGCGCCTGGGCTACACCGGCACCGATGCGGCCACGGAGGCCATCGCGCGCATCATGGCCCAGCCGGTGGTGCCGTGCGCGGTGGAGTTCATGGACGCCGCCGCCCTCGACCTGGTGCGCGGCGAGGTGGGGTTGCCCGCCGAGGTCCGCGCCCTGCTGCTGGTGGAGGTGGACGGCGCCGCCCGCCACATCGACGACGACACCGGGGCGGTGCTGGCCGCCGCGCGGGTGGACGGCCTGGTGGAGGCCCGCCGGGCCGGCGACGACGCCGAGGCCGCGCAGCTGTGGGCCGCGCGCAAGGCCCTGTCGCCGGCCCTGCGCCGGGTGGCGCCGGACAAGATCAACGAGGACGTGGTGGTGCCGGTCTCCGCCCTGCCCCGCCTCGTCGCCGGGCTGGAGGCCATCGCCGCCCGCCGGGGCATCGCCATCGTCAACTTCGGCCACGCCGGCAACGGCAACCTGCACGTCAACCTGCTCTACGACGCCACCGACTCCCGCCAGCGGGCAGCCGCCGAGGCGGCCCTGGACGAGGTGTTCGCGCTGGTGCTGGACCTCCACGGCACCCTCTCCGGCGAGCACGGCGTGGGCATCGCCAAGCGCGACCACGTCATTCGCGAGCTGGACCCGGACGCCCTGGCCCTCATGCACCGGCTCAAGGCCGTGTTCGATCCCGCTGGGATCCTCAACCCGGGGAAGACGCTGCCGAACCCGGCAACGGAGTGAGCGGGCGGGACCCGCGGCCGCCGGGACGCGGCGTCAGCCCGCGGCCCGGTCCGGGCACCGGCGGGCCAGCTCGCGCTCGTAGCGCGCGGCATCCTCCGGGCTGAAACAGCAGGCGATGACGCGCTCGAAGCGGGGTGCGTACTCGCACATGACCTTCACCGCGATGGCCGCGGCGCGATCCTTGGGAAAGCCGTACACCCCGGTGCTGATGGCGGGAAAGGCGATGCTGCGGATGCCGTTGGCCAGGGCCAGCTCGAAGCTGCTGCGGTAACAGCGCTCCAGCAGGGCCTCCTCGCCCCGGTCGCCGCCGTGCCAGACCGGGCCCACGGTGCTGATGACGTGGCGGGCCGGCAGGCGGAACCCGGGCGAGATACGGGCCTCGCCGGTGGGGCAGCCGCCCAGGGTTTCGTTGTACTTGCGCAGCTCGGGGCCGGCGGCGCGGTGGATGGCGCCGTCCACGCCGCCGCCGCCCAGCAGCGTGGAGTTGGCGGCGTTGACGATGGCGTCCACGGCCAGCTTGGTGATGTCGCCGGTGTGGACCTCGATCACGGCCGGGGCCCTACTTCACCACCTTGAGATGGCTGCGCGAGGGCTTGTCGGGCTGGGGCGCCGGCGGTGGACCGTCCTCGTCCGAGAACACCATCCCCTGCCCGTTCTCGCGCGCGTAGATGGCCAGCGCGGCCTGGACCGGAAAGCTCACCTGGACCGGCCGGCCCGAGAAGCGGGCCGAGAAGCTCACCCGCTCGTTGCCGATGTCCAGCCCCTCCACCGCCCGCGGGCTGACGTTGAGCACGATCTTGCCGTTCTCCACGTACTCGGGCGGGACCTGGACGCCGTCCCCGGCGGCGTCCACCAGGACGTAGGGGGTCATGTGGTTGTCCACGATCCACTCGTAGATGGCGCGCAGGAGGTAGGGTCGGCTGGAGGTCATCATGGCTCTGGCGGCCGCGGGCGTCCCCGGTGGCCTCCAACTATAACCCGCCGGGCAGCTGGCGCTCCACTTCCGTCAGGCTGCGGCCGAAGGATTCCCGCTGGAACATGCGGCCGGCGTAGCGGCGGATGGCCCTGGCCGCCGGCGGCAGCTCCACCCCCAGGGCGGGCAGGCGCCACAACAGGGGCAGCAGGGCGGCGTCCACCAGGGTGAACTCGGCATTGAGAAAGTAGGGCTGCTGCTCGAACAGCGGCGAGACCGCGGTGAGGGAGTCCCGCAGCAGCTTGCGCGCCTCGGTGGCCCCGCGGCCGCCGGCGGCGATGTGGGGCAGGCGGTCGTACCAGTCGCGGCGGATGCGGTAGAGCATGAGCCGGCTGGTGGCGCGGGACACCGGGTCCACCGGCATCAGCGGAGGATGGGGAAAGCGTTCGTCCAGGTACTCCATGATGAGGTGCGGGTCGTACAGGACCAGGTCGCGGTCCACCAGGGTGGGCACCTCGTCGTAGGGGTTGAGCTCCTTGAGCTCCTCGGGCGTGTCGTCGCCCGCCACCTGCACCACCTCGTGGGTGATGTTCTTCTCCGCCAGGACGATGCGCACCATGTGGCTGAGCGGGCAGTCCTGGCCCGAGAACAGCGTCATGGTGGCGCGGCGGGTGGTCACGAGCGACATCTCGATGGGCGTTCTCTCCATAGCCTAACAGACCCGGCTCCCGTTGCGGGCACCGCGGGCCGGCGGGCTGCCACCGCGCGTCCCCGCCGCCCGCCGGCCGGCGGTCAATGCACGTCCTTCCAGTATTCCTTCTTCAGCGCGTAGGCCGGGAAGAAGAGGATGACCAGGAACAGGATGACCCACAGGCCGATGCTGTAGCGCTCCAGCTTGGCCGGCTCGCCCACGTAGACCAGGAAGGCCACCAGGTCCCGCACCGCGCTGTCGAACTCGGCCGGCGACAGCTGGCCCGGCTGGACCTGCTCGAAGCCGGCGAACTTCTCCACGGCATGGCCTTCGTGCCCCTCCACCTTCTCGAAGCGGGCGGCCTTGAGGCCCTCCAGCTCCCACAGCACGTTGGGCATGCCCACGTCCTTGAACACGGTGTTGTTGGCCCCGAAGGGACGCTTGGGATCCACGTAGAAGGAGCGCAGGTAGGTGTAGAGCCAGTCGGCCCCGCGCGAGCGGGCGATGACCGACAGGTCGGGGGGCACCACGCCGAACCACTCCTTGGCGCGGTCGGCAGGCATGGCGATGGTCATGAGCGACCCCACCTTGTCGGGCTCGCCCTCGGGCTTGCGCGAGAAGTCGGCGGTGAAGACGAGGTTTTCCTTGACCAGGTCCTCGGGAATGCCCAGGTCCCGGCCCAGGCGGTTGTAGCGCTGGTAGGCCAGGGAGTGGCAGCCCATGCAGTAGTTGACGAACAGGCGGGCCCCGTTGCGCAGGGAACGCTTGTTGTCGAGGTCCACGTCGGCCGAGTCGAGCGGCACGCCGGCGCCGGCACCGAAGACCCCCGCCGGTGCCAGCAGGCCCAGGAGCAGAACGATGATTGGCTTTCTCATTTGAACGTCACCCTTTCCGGTACCGGCCTGGTCTTGTCCGCCTTGGTGAACCAGGGCATGAAGACGAAGAAGGCGAAGTAAAGCACGCTGAACACCCGCGCCAGGTTGGTCAGCACCGGCGTCGCCGGCTGCGTCCCCAGCCAGCCCAGGGCCACGAAGCTGATGATGAACACGGCCAGCGCCCCCTTGAACAGCGGGCCGCGGTAGCGGATGGACTTCACCGGGCTGCGGTCCAGCCAGGGCAGGAAGAACAGCACCACGATGGCCAGGCCCATGGCGAGCACGCCCGGGAACTGTGAGTCGAACATGGGCGGCACCGCGCGCAGGATGGCGTAGAACGGCGTGAAGTACCACAGCGGCTTGATGTGCTCCGGCGTCTTGAGCGGGTCCGCCGGCACGAAGTTGTCGTGCTCCAGGAACCAGCCGCCCAGCTCGGGGGCGAAGAACACCACCGCCGAGAAGAAAATCAGGAAGACCACCACGCCCACGATGTCCTTCACCGTGTAGTACGGGTGGAAGGGAATGCCGTCCAGCGGACGCCCCTGGTCATCTTTCTTCGCCTTGATCTCGATGCCGTCGGGGTTGTTGGAACCCACCTCGTGCAGGGCGATGATGTGCACCACCACCAGCAGCAGCAGCACCAGCGGCACCGCGATGACGTGGAAGGCGAAGAAGCGGTTGAGGGTGGCGTCGGACACCACGTAGTCGCCGCGCAGCCAGATGGCCAGGTCCTCGCCCACGAAGGGCACCGCCGAGAACAGGTTGACGATGACCTGGGCACCCCAGTAGGACATCTGGCCCCAGGGCAGCAGGTAACCCATGAAGGCCTCGGCCATGAGCGCGACGTAGATGAGCACGCCGATGATCCAGACGAGCTCGCGCGGCTTCTTGTAGGAGCCGTAGATGAGCCCGCGGTACATGTGAAGGTAGACCACGATGAAGAAGGCCGAGGCGCCGGTGGAGTGGAGGTAGCGGATGAGCCAGCCCCAGGACACATCGCGCATGATGTACTCCACCGAGGCAAAGGCCAGGTTCTCGTCCGGCTTGTAATGCATGGTCAGGAAGATGCCGGTGACGATCTGGTTGACCAGCACCAGCAGCGCCAGCGAGCCGAAGAAGTACCAGAAGTTGAAGTTCTTGGGGGCATAGTACTCGGACAGATGCTCCTTCCACATCTTGGTGAGCGGGAAGCGCGCATCGATCCAGTCGAGCAGGGCCTGGGTCTTGGTGGTCATCATGCGGCTCCTTCGTCATCGACACCGATGATGATCTTGGTGTCGCTCAGGTACTTGTACGGGGGAATCACCAGGTTGGTGGGGGCCGGCACGCCCTTGTACACGCGGCCGGCCAGGTCGAAGCGCGAGCCGTGGCAGGGGCAGAAGTAACCCCCCAGCCATTCCGGGCCCAGGTCCGCCGGCGCCACGTCCGGGCGGTAGGTGGGCGAGCAGCCCAGGTGGGTGCAGATGCCGATCATGACCCCGATCTCGGGCCGGTCGGCGTAGGAGCGATGGTAATTGCGGCAGTACGGCGGCTGCTGGTTCACCTTGGAGTCCGGATCCGCCAGCTTGTCCGTGAGCTTCTTCAGGTCTTCCAGGTTCTGCCTGGTACGGTGGACGATCCAGACCGGCTTCTTGCGCCATTCCACCGTCATCTGCGCGCCGGGCTCCAGCTTGCCGATGTCCGCCTCCACCGGCGCCCCGGCGGCGCGGGCACGGGCGCTGGGCTGCATGGAAGAGACGAAGGGCACCGCCACCACCGCCACCCCGGCCGCACCGATGACGGAGGTGGTCGCGGTGAGGAACCGCCGACGCCCGGGATCCACACCATCTTTGCTCATGGACTTGCTCCCATGGTTCGCGGCACCCGGCCGGTGGAGGATCCGGCGGGCCGCTCAAATTTCAGAAAGTCAGAATATTAGAACTGACTCCCGCCCCAAAATGGGGCTATTCTCTCCGATGCACCCAGAACGGTCAAGGGAATGACGGTTTTAACCTGTAAAGTCAATTAATTAGCCCATCAGACCGGATTATCGACGTCGATGAATCGGTGCCGCAGGCCGAAACTCCGGGCCAGGTGCTCGCCCAGGGCCTGGACCCCGTAGCGCTCGGTGGCATGGTGGCCGGCGGCGTAGAAGTGCAACCCCCGCTCGCGGGCCACGTGCACGGTCTGCTCCGAGGCCTCCCCGGTGACGAAGGCATCCACCCCCAGGTCCGCGGCCTCGTCGATGAAGCCCTGGGCCGCCCCCGTGCACCAGGCCACGGTGCGCACGGCGGCGGGCCCGCCGGCCACGTGCAGCGGGGCCCGGCCCAGGGCCTGCTCCATGCGCCGGGCGAAGTCCCGGGGATCCATGGGGGCCTCGAGGCTGCCGTGCAGCCCGATGGCCATGGCCCCGTGGCGGCCGAACTGCCCCTCCACCGCCAGCCCCAGGCGCTCGCCCAGGCAGACATTGTTGCCGTAAAGCGGGTGGGCGTCCAGGGGAAGATGGTAGGCAATCAGCGACATCCCGGCCTCCACCAGCAGCCGCAGGCGCTGGTACTTCATGCCCGTGATGCGCGGGTCCTCGCCGCGCCAGAACCAGCCGTGGTGCACCAGCACCGCATCGGCCCCGGCCTCCCGCGCCGCCTCCAGCAGGGCCCGGCTGGCGGTGACGCCGGTGACCAGGGTCTCCACCTCGCCGCGGCCTTCCACCTGGAGGCCGTTGGGGCAGTAGTCGTCGAAGCGCTCCACCTCCAGCAGATCGTCGGCGAATGCCACCAGCTCCTTCAAGGGCGCCATGCGCAACCGTTCTCCTGTGGTTTAATATTGAGACCTTTCGCGGCCAGGCCGCGGAAAGGTTCAAGTTTAGCCAAAAACGGACCCCGCGATGCGCTTCACACGCACCCTTGCCTTCCTGCTCCAGTTCGCCACCATCGGCCTGCTGGCGGCGCTGGCTCTGCTCTACTTCTACCCGGACCGCGGGCCCGAGGCCCCGGTGGTGGAGATCCACCAGGACAGCGCACCCGCCGCCCGGCGGCCCGGGCCCTACTCCTACGCCGACGCGGTGGAAGCCGCCGCACCCGCGGTGGTCAACATCTACACCCGCAAGGTGGTCACCGAGCGGCCCCACCCGCTGTTCAACGACCCGTTCTTCCGCCGCTTCTTCGGTGACTCCTTCGCGGTACCGAGGCAGCGCCTGGAATCGAGCCTGGGCTCCGGCGTGATCATCTCCGAGCGCGGCTACATCCTCACCAACAACCACGTGGTGGAGGGCGCCGACGAGATCGAGGTGGCGCTGCGCGACGGCCGCACCACCCGCGCCCGCATCGTGGGCACCGATCCCGACACCGACCTGGCGGTGCTCCAGGTGGACCTCTCGCCCCTGCCCGCCATCACCCTGGGCGACTCCGAGGCCCTGCGCGTGGGCGACGTGGTGCTGGCCATCGGCAACCCCTTCGGCGTGGGGCAGACCGTGACCTCCGGCATCGTCAGCGCCACCGGCCGCACCCAGCTCGGCATCAACACCTTCGAGAACTTCATCCAGACCGACGCCGCCATCAACCCCGGCAACTCGGGCGGGGCGCTGGTCACCGCCGACGGCCGCCTGGTGGGCATCAACACCGCCATCTTTTCCCGCTCCGGCGGCTCCCAGGGCATCGGCTTCGCCATTCCCGTGAGCCTGGCCCGCGATGTCATGACCCAGATCATCGAGCACGGCAAGGTGGTGCGCGGCTGGCTGGGCGTGGCCATCCAGGATCTGACCCCGCCCCTGGCCGAATCCTTCGGCCTGGAACCCGGCACCGGCGTGGTGGTGACCCAGGTGCTCGCCGGCGGCCCCGCCGACGCCGCCGGCCTGCTGCCCGGCGACGTGATCACGGCGGTCGGCGGCGAACCGGTGGACGGCGTGCACAAGGCGCTGGAGCTCATCGCCCGCGCCCGCCCCGGCACCACCATCGAGCTGGAAGGCCTGCGCCAGGGCCGCCGGCAGCACTGGCAGGCCACCGTCGCCCAGCGGCCGCAGCGCGGTCAATAGCCGTTCCGGCACCGGGAACCGCCGCTCGATCTCCGCCGTTGCGGCCGCTGGGCGACGGCGTGCCAGGTCCTGCCCGTCGCCGGACAATCCAGTAACCTTGCATCCCTTGCGCCGCTGCGCCGGCCGCTGCCCGCAACGCCCGGGACAACCATGGAGCGAGACCGTTGCAGGCGGGCGACCATGTCGCACGGCATGGCATATAGCATGCTACATAGTATGATATATAGCATACTAAGTAGTATGCTATATAGTATGATATATAGCATACTATGTAGCATGCTATGTAGCATGCTGCATAACAACCTGTGCAGCCCCGGGAGTACGCCTGTCAGCCGCCCTCCGTCTCGCGCAGCACGTCGGCCAGGGCGTCGAGGAAGGCGTCGTTTTCCTCCGGCCGGCCCACGGTGACGCGCAGGCAGCCGGCCAGCAGGGGATGGCTGCCGTCGAGGTTCTTGATGAGCACGCCGCGCTCGCGCAGGCCGTGGAACACGGCGCCGGCCGCGCGCCCTGCCACCCGGAACAAAATGAAATTGGCCGCCGACGGCCAGGCGGTGACGCCGGGCAGCGCGGCCAGGGCCTGGCCGAGGCGGCTGCGCTGGGCGCGGACGGCGCGGGCCTGGTCCAGCAGCACGTCGCGGTGCTCCAGGGCGAAGGCGGCGCTGGCCTGGGTGAGGGTGTTGATGTTGTAGGGCAGGCGCACCTTGTGCAGGGTCTCGACCCAGGCCGGCGGCCCGGCCAGCAGCCCCAGGCGCAGGCCGGCCAGGCCCATCTTGGAGACGGTGCGCATGACCAGGAGGTTGGGCGGACCGCCGGCACGGTCCATGAAGGTCTCGCCGGCGAAGACGTGGTAGGCCTCGTCCACCACCACCAGGCCGGGCGCGGCGTCGATGACGGCCTCCACGTCGGCGGCGGCGAACAGGTTGCCGGTGGGATTGTTGGGCCGGGCCAGGAACACCACCGCCGGCCGGTGCTCGGCGATGGCCCGCAGCATGGCCTCGCGGTCCAGCCCGAAGTCCCCGCGCAGGGGCACGCCCACGCAGTCCAGGCCGGCCGCGGTGGCGATCACGCGGTACATGACGAAGGTGGGCTCGGGGACCAGCACCACCCGGCCCGGTCCACCCACCGCCAGCAGGATCATCTGGATGATCTCGTCGGAGCCGTTGCCCAGGATGATCTCCGCCTCCGGCGGCACGGCCATGGCCTCGCGCAGCGCCGGCAGCAGTTCGCCGCCGGAGGGATCGGGATAGCGGTTGAGTTCCAGGCCGCGCAGGGCCTCCAGCCACGCCTGCTCCAGCTCCCCCGGCCACGCCCAGGGGTTCTCCATGGCGTCCAGCTTGATCAGGCCCTGCGCCGGCGGCACGTGGTAGGCGTTCATGGCCGCCACCGCCGGTCGCACCCAGCGCGCCAGCAGCGCGCGCAGGCGCTCGTCGCCCTTCACCGGTCGCCGTCCTCCCGGCGCAGGCGGTACTCGGCGGAGCGGGCGTGTGCCTCCAGCCCTTCGCCGCGGGCCAGCACCGAGGCGGTGCGGGCCAGGCGGCCGGCGCCCCCGGGCGAACACATGATGATGGAGCTGCGCTTCTGGAAGTCGTACACCCCCAGGGGCGAGGAGAAGCGCGCCGTGCGCGAGGTGGGCAGGACGTGGTTGGGCCCGGCGCAGTAGTCGCCCAGGGCCTCCGGGGTGTGGCGCCCCATGAAGATGGCGCCGGCATGGCGGATGTCGGGCAGCAGGGCTTCCGGGTCGGCCACCGACAGCTCCAGGTGCTCGGGCGCGACGAAGTTGGCCACCTCCACCGCCTGCTCCAGGCCGGCCACGCGGACGAGCGCGCCGCGGCGGGCCAGCGAGGTGCGGATGATGTCGGCCCGGGACATGCCGCCGATGAGGCGGCCCATGGAGGACTCCACCTGGTCCAGGAAGGCGGCGCTGGGCGAGACCAGGATGGCCTGGGCGTCCTCGTCGTGCTCGGCCTGGGAAAACAGGTCCATGGCGATCCACTCGGGATCGGTGGCGCCGTCGCAGATCACCAGGATCTCGGACGGCCCGGCGATCATGTCGATGCCCACCTGGCCGAAGACCAGGGCCTTGGCCGCGGCCACGTAGATGTTGCCGGGGCCCACGATCTTGTCCACCTGGGGAATGGTCTCCGTGCCGTAGGCCAGGGCCGCCACCGCCTGCGCCCCGCCCACGGTGAACACCCGGTCCACCCCGGCGATGTGCGCCGCCGCCAGCACCAGCTCGTTGAGGGCGCCGCCGGGCGCCGGCACCACCATGATCACCTCGCCCACCCCGGCCACCTTGGCGGGGATGGCGTTCATGAGTACCGACGACGGATAGGCCGCCTTGCCGCCGGGCACGTACAGCCCCACCCGGTCCAGCGGCGTCACCTGCTGGCCCAGCACGGTGCCGTCGTCCTCGGTGTAGCGCCAGGAGTCCTGTTTCTGGTGGGCGTGGTAGCG
>JALSIK010000181.1 GCA_026990045.1 Chromatiales bacterium
AGACGGTCCCCTCTCCCGCCGGGAGAGAGGGACAGGGTGAGGGGATCGGAACACGGGTTTTTCCTGCTCGTGCAACCCTCCCCACCCTGACCCCTTCATTCCACGGGAAGGGAATTTATGCAATGAACAGGATGCTGGGGACTGGGGACTGGCCGCTGGGCATGCGTGCAGGCCGGCTTGAGTGCCGCGAAAGCCGGCGGTGAAAACATGGCATCGCCGTGCGGTTCTGCCGTCCGTCTTCTGTCCTCCGTCCTCCGGACGTAGGTCGGCTTGAGCACGGCGAAAGCCGACGCCCCGGGCGACCTCCGGCGGCGGCATCGCTGCGCGGTGCCCGCCTGCAGCATTGAGTCACGACACGATGGCTCCCCCGCAATGGCGGGGGTACAGGGCGTGGTGGCGAAGCCATCGCACCATCCACCTGGTGCATTCGCAGGGCGAACGCACCGAATGTCCGGTTTCAGTCCGAACGCTCCAGCCATTCCACGCCGCGGAAGCCGCGCGGCAGCTTGAGCCCGCGCCGGGCACGCTCACCTTCATACGGCGCCATGTCCTCCTGGCCCAGGCGGGTGTGGCGCTTGGCGGTGTGCACCACCAGGCTGCTCTCCTCGTCCACCAGGGCCACGGCCACCATGCGTTCCTCGCCGGCCGCGTGCCTGGCGGGGTTGATGTTCATGATCTTCACCCCCTTGCCCTTGGGCAGGACCGGCAACTCCCCCAGGTGGTGGATGAGCAGCCGCCCGTCGCTGGAAGCCGCCGCCACCCACTCGGTCTCGGGGTCCCGCACCCGGGCCGGCGGCAGGACCGTCGCCCCCGGGGCCACCCGCATCACGGCCTTGCCCTTGCGGTTGCGGGTGACCAGGTCCTCCAGCCGCGCCACGAAGCCATAGCCGTTGTCCGTGGCCAGGAGATAGAGCTGGTCCGGCGGCCCGCTCATCACGCCGCAGAACACGGCGCCGTCGGGCGGGCTCAGCCAGCCCGTGAGCGGCTCGCCCAGGGAACGGGCCGAGGGCAGGACATGGGCCGGAACCGTGTACGTGCGGCCGGTGGAGTCGATGAACACCACCTGCTCGTTGGAGCGGCAGCGGGTGGCGTCCCGGAACCCGTCCCCCTGCTTGTAGTTGAGGGCCCGGGGATCGATCTCGTGGCCCTTGGCCGCCCGCACCAGGCCCTTCTGCGACAACACGATGGTGACCGGCTCGGCCGCGATGAGCTGGGCCTCGTCCAGGGCCTGGGCCGCGGCCCGTTCCACCAGCGGCGAGCGGCGCGCGTCGCCGTACTCCTCGGCCACCGCCTTCAGCTCCTTCTTGACCAGGGTGCGCAGCCGCTGGCGCGAGCCCAGGGTCTTTTCCAGGGACTCGCGTTCGGCGGCCAGCTCCTTCTGCTCGGCCCGGATCTTCATCTCCTCCAGCCGGGCCAGCTGCCGCAGGCGGGTGTCCAGGATATAGTCGGCCTGGACCTCGCTGAGGCGGAAACGTTTCATGAGCACCGGCCTGGGCTCGTCCTCGGTGCGGATGATCCGGATGACCTCGTCGATATTGAGAAAGGCGACGAGCAGGCCGTCGAGCAGGTGCAGGCGGTCGGTCACCTTCTGCAGGCGGTGCTCGAGCCGCCGGCGCACGGTCTCGGTCCGGAACTGCAGCCACTCCGCGAGCAGGTCACGCAGGTTGCGCACGCCGGGACGTCCGTCGAGACCGATGACGTTCATGTTGACCCGGTAGGTG
Organism: Chromatiales bacterium; assembly: GCA_026990045.1. GTDB lineage: Bacteria > Pseudomonadota > Gammaproteobacteria > CAMYNG01 > CAMYNG01 > JALUTW01. Next base: position 1,722 of record JALSIK010000181.1, read on the forward strand.
CGCTCCAGGTCGGTGGTGGCGAACAGGTGGTTCATGAGCGCCTCGGCATCCACCCGGCCGCTCTTGGGCACGATGACCAGGCGGGTGGGATTCTCGTGGTCGGACTCGTCACGCAGATCCACCACCATGGGCAGCTTCCTGGCGTTCATCTGGGACGCGATCTGCTCCAGCACCCGGGCCGGCGAGGTCTGGTGCGGCAGCGCGGTGACGATGATGTCCGAGCCTTCCCGCTCCCAGCGCGCACGCATGCGCACGCTGCCGTGACCGGTCTCGTACATCTTCACCAGCTCGCTGCGCGGCGTGACGATCTCGGCCTCGGTGGGATAGTCGGGACCCTGGATGTGCTCGCACAGCTCGGCCGTCACGGCCTTGGGATGCTCCAGCAGGTGGACCGCCGCGGCCGCCACCTCGCGCAGGTTGTGCGGCGGAATGTCGGTGGCCATGCCCACCGCGATGCCGGTGGTCCCGTTGAGCAGGACATGGGGCACGCGCGCCGGCAATACCCGCGGCTCCTCCAGGGTGCCGTCGAAGTTGGGTACCCAGTCGGCGGTCCCCTGCCCCAGCTCGGACAACAGCAGCTCGGCGAAACGCGACAGCCTCGCCTCGGTATAGCGCATGGCGGCGAACGACTTGGGATCGTCGGGCGACCCCCAGTTGCCCTGCCCTTCCAGCAGCGGATAGCGGTAGGAGAAGGGCTGGGCCATGAGCACCATGGCCTCGTAGCAGGCCGAATCGCCGTGGGGGTGGAACTTGCCCAGCACGTCACCGACGGTACGGGCCGACTTCTTGAACTTGGCGCCGGCCTTGAGGCCCAGCTCCGACATGGCGTAGATGATGCGCCGCTGGACCGGCTTGAGCCCGTCCCCGATGTGCGGCAGGGCCCGGTCCAGGATGACGTACATGGAGTAATCCAGGTACGCCTTTTCCGTGAACTCCTTGAGCGGCAGGCGCTCGACGTTCTCGTCCAGGGTCATCTGGTCGGTCTCATCCATGGCGGTGCCCGGTGAAATGTCTCGCTGTCATGTATCAAGCCAATCAACCCAGCGCAAAGACGCGAAGATCATGAAAGAATCACGATGCGGAGACGGGAACCGGCACCCGGCCATGACCCCATCCGCGATCCCGTGGCATGCCGATACCGCAAGGGACCTGCTTTCGGCCCCGCCGCCTGCCATTGACGCACGAGGGCACCCTACGTCGCGAATCTCGTGCAACCGCCGGGTCGGCTCACACCTCGACCTCGGCCAGGTTGCCCTTTTCCTCCAGCCAGCTGCGCCGGTCGGCGGCCCGCTTCTTCGACAGCAGCATGTCCAGGAGCTGCCGGGTCCCGTCACCGGGCTTGAGGGTGAGGCGCACCAGGCGGCGGGTGTCGGGATCCATGGTGGACTCGCGGAGCTGCATGGGGTTCATCTCGCCCAGGCCCTTGAACCGGGTGACGGTGACCTTGCCCCTTTTCTTCTCCGCCGCGATGCGATCCATGATCCCCTGTCGTTCCGCCTCGTCCAGCGCGTAATAGACCTCCTGGCCCACGTCGATGCGGTACAGCGGCGGCATGG
>JALSIK010000182.1 GCA_026990045.1 Chromatiales bacterium
CTGCAGCGCGACAACCGCGAGCGCCTGGCACTGGTGTCACTGGCCTGGCAGGGATGGATACAGGCCGGGCGGTCCGCCAGCAGCCCCCGGCTCGCACGGGCGCTGGCCAGCGCCGACCGCGCCGGGGCGTGGTACGAGATCCGGTACAACACCAACACCGAGGCGCGCCGGATCCTCGAGGCCGACACCTTCGGCCTGTATGACAAAGGGGGCCCGGACCCGGCCGAGGCGCGCCGGGTGCTGGCGATGGTCGACGCCCGCCAGGAGCAGATGGTGATACAGGAGCGGCGGTACGCCATCAATGGCATGCTGGGCACGGCCCGCGCCTGGGGCGCCCGCCTCGGAGTCGAGGTCAAGCCCCTGGCGGCCTGGCTCCAGCCCGCCCGCGAGCGGCTGGCCGAAGACGGCGGGGCGGAGGAGGAGACGGCCGCCGGGGACGCCGCCCCCGCCGCGGGCGCGCCCGCGGCCAACGTCACCATCAACGGCCTGACCGCGGTGCACGCCGGCTCCGGCGGGGTGGTCAAGAGCCCCGACGTGTGCCGGGCCGGCAGCAAGTGCCGGCCGGTGACCTTCAGCAACGCCGCCTACTCGGCCGACGCCGCGCAGACCGCCTCCAGCGTCATCATCAACGGCCACCCCGCCTGCCACCGGGACAGCATCTTCGCCCGCAGCACCGGCGACGAGGCCGGCAACTGCGGCGGCGTCCGCTCGGGCACCGTCGCCGGCAAGGCCGAGTTCGTGACCTTCTCGCCCGACGTGTTCATCGAGGGCAGGCCCGCAGTGCGCGAGTCCGACCTCATGACCTCCAACAACCGCAACACCCCGCCCATGCCCCTGATGCAGCCCGGGGCGCCGGTGCCGGAGACGGCGGTGCAGGCCGGTGCCGACGGGCTCGATGCGCTGGCCGCGCCGCGGCTGGCCACGGTGGCGGTGTACGGTCCGGATGGCGTCCTCACCCACGTAATGGCGAGCGCCCGGCCGGCGGCGGACGACGCGCCGGACGCCCGCGCCCGGCTGGCGCCCCTGGGTGGGGACACCGACGGCCACCCGCGCCATCGCCTGGCCAAGCTGGCGGCGGACGTGGCCGGTCCCCAGCGCCTGGAGCTGCTGGTGCCGGCCGACGACGGCTTCGACGACGAGGCCTTCATCCGCCTGCCCCTGGGGGTGGTGGACGACGTGGCGCGTGAAGAGGCGGACACGGCGCCGCCGGGGGCCATGCTGGTGCCGCTGTTGCCGGTGCGCTATGCCGACCCCGGGCGCACCCGGGTGCGTGCCGAGCCCCTGCGCGAAGGCTGGGTGTACGTGTTCGTGGACGGGCGCCTGTGGCGGGAGCTGGAGGCCGACCGCTGGGGCATGTTCCGGGACGTGGACCTGGCGGCCGAGGCCGGGCGCGACGTGCGCCGGGTCACCGGGCTGGGGGAGGGGACGGTGCTGGTGCCCTGGCGGGTGGGTGGCCGGGAGCGGGACGTGCAGGTGGCCTGCTCGCGGGTGCAATGGGGCTGGGCGCGCATCGAGGCCATGAGCGGTTGGTCGCCCGAGGCCCGCCGGGCCCGGGAGCGGCGCTGTACCCGCCTGCCGCTGGATCGCTGGGAGCAGGACTACGCCGACTTCGGCGACGACCTGTGGCGGGTGGACATGGTGCCCAACCCGCCGCGGTTCCTGGCGGAGCGGGAGCGGGTGCCGGTGGCCTGTCTCGACGATCCGCTGGGCGTGGCGTGGAAGCTCAAGGACGCCCACCTGGACGCGGTGGCCGACGTGAGGTTCCTGGCCGCGCGCATGGAAGAAGAAGACTACCGCCTGGCGCGCCTGGTGCGCTCGCTCCTGCGGGCCGAGGCCCGGGCCGTGGAGCGGGCCCGTGGCGAGGGCCGCGAGGCCCCCCGGCGGGTGGTGGCCGAGAGCATCGACCGCGGGCGGCTGGAGGAGCGCCTGGCCCATTGGGAGCGAGAGAACCGGGACAAGGACGCCGCCCGCAGGCAGGCCGAGGAGGCGCTGGTGGAGTGGCTCAGGCGCGCGCCCGAGGGCCGGCCGCTGGTCTTCGGCGAGGCCATGGCCGACTTCATGGAAGGCAACATTCCCGAGCGGCGCATGCAGGGCGTGGCCATTCTCACCGAACTCCTGGAGCACCTCGCCACCCAGGCCGGCCGCGACTACCTGCGGGAGCTGGTCACCGAGAGCGATGCCGCCGGCCTGGGCCGGGCCCTGTGCAATCCCGACGAGGAAACCGCCCGGGTGGCCGAGCGCCTGGAGTCCGGCCGCTACCGTCCCCACGGCGCCGACGACGGCCGCCACCTGCGCCGCGATGCGGCCGTGGCCCTGGCGCGCTTCGGCACCCGCGCGGTGTCCTCCCTGGTCTCGGTGCTGGCCAATGCCAGCCGCGAGGACGACCTGGAGCACTTCGAGTGGGTGCGCAGGCTCGTCGCCCGCTACCTGCCGGAGCTGGAGGTGAAGGTGGCCACCTCGCCGCTGTTCCGGCTCTGGCCCCTGGCCGAGCACGACGTGGCCCACCTCTACCGCCACCAGCCGCGCGAGGGCGGCCTGGACAAGCGCATCCGGATCAAGTACCTGCGCCTGGACGAGGCCGACGTCCCCTTCACCTTCAAGGCCCTGAAGGAGTCGCTGACCTACAGGCGCGGGTTCGGCGCCCTGGTGGTGGCGGTGCAGTGCATCAACCTGGCCTCGGCCGTGGCCCAGGTGCTGCGCGGGCTGCGCGAGGACGACCCGGCCTTTTTGGATCTCGCCGCGCCGCTGGCCGAGGCCCTGCACACCGTCACCGCCCTGGCCGAGGACGCGCTGGGGGTGCGCTAGGCGCTGCTGGGCTCCCGCCTCGACGCCCGGCTGGAAGAGTACCGCCGGCAGACGGGGCGGGAGATTCGAAAGTGGGGTGGTGGAGAGCGTTTTGATGAAATGATAAGACTCACCAACGCCCCGGCCGGCGCCGTCCGATTCGCCAAGAAGAAACTGGCGGGCGGTACCCTCAACCGCGCCCGGGAGGTGGCGGGGGCCTCCTCGCGGGTGCTGGGCCACCTGGCGGGGTGGCTGGAGGTGGGGCGCAGGCTGCGCAACCTGGAGCGGCTGGTCCGCACCGGCAGGGGCGAGGGGGCCCTGTGGCAGGTGCTGGAGCTGGGGGGCAGCGGCCTGGCCGCCATGGGGGCCGGCCTGGCCGGGCTGGGCCGGCTGGTCTCGCGGCTGCGCGCGGCGGCGGGGGTGGCCATGGCGGGAGGCGTGGCCACCTCGGAGG
>JALSIK010000183.1 GCA_026990045.1 Chromatiales bacterium
GGGCAGCTCCCCGGCATTCCGTCCAAGGCCAGGGGCGATCCGGCAGGCGCCTGCTTCCGGTTCCCGGCACCTGCCATCGGGGAACGAAAGCACGATTCCTCACGAATTTTATGCAACTGTCAGGATAACTGTTCCAAATGTCACTGCACCTCCGGCCCCGGGGCGGTCTGCTGCACCATCCGGCATGGGCCTCTGCGATCCCTCCGTCTTGAGCGGCCTCTGCGTTGTCCCGGGGACAGGGAGAAAACCACCGGACCTTCCCCGGCACCGGTCCCCGGGGTGACCGGGTATTCGTAACTTCCATTTGGCACCCAGCACCCATCAAACCCGGCCCTTGCGGCGCTGCTTTTCCATCTGGACGATGATTTTCTTCAGCTGCGGGAAGTCCAGGCCGACGATGCGCACCGGCTCGCGCTTGCCCTTGACCGAGATGGCCTGCTCCTTGCCGCTCCAGAACTTCTCCGGCAGGAAGCGGTAGACCGACTCGCTCACCACCACGTCCTGCCCCAGGGTCTTGCTCGCGCTCTCCAGGCGGAAGGCGACGTTGACCGCGTCCCCCAGCGCGGTGTTCTCCTGGCCGATGCCCACCGAGGCCGAGCCGGTGTTGATGCCCACCCCGATGTGCACCTTGCGCTTCACCTGCGGGAAGCGGTCCGGCAGGCCGGCGGTGATCTCGTTGATGCGGTAGGCGGCGCGCACGGCCTGGAACACCGTGTTGGCCTCGTCCTCCTCGGTCTCCCAGCGGGCGAACACGCAGTCACCGATGAACTTGTCCACCTCGCCGCCGTTGTCCACGATGGCATCGGCCACCTCGTGGAACCAGGCGTTCATCATCTGGGTGAGGATCTTGATGTGGACCTCCTCGGACAGGGTGGTGAACCCGCGGATGTCCGCCACCAGGATGGTGTTCTTCTCCACCGTGGAGCGGTCCACCACGATGGTCTCCTGCATGGAGAGGGTGTCCGACTGGCCTTCCTCCTTCTCCACCTGGGTGAAGACGAAGGCCACCTTGCCGATGGTGATGCGGTCGCCGTTCTTGAGCAGGGTGGGCATGGCCACCCGGCGCTTGTTGACGTAGCTGCCGTTGGCCGAGCCGCTGTCGATGAGATAGTAGTCGCTGCGTCCCACCTGCCGCACCACGGCGTGGTTGCGGGACACCATCAGGTCGGCCAGCACGATGTCGCTGTTCTTGTCCCGGCCGATGGTCAACACCGTCTTGCACGGGACCTCCTTGATGGTATCGCCGTTCTTGAACCGCAGGAATGCCGACATGCTCGCTAACCCATGCAACGCACCACTGCGCCTCCCGTTGACCGCCCCCGATATATCGGCCGGTCGCCCGGTGCCCTGCAGCCGTGTTCAGGCCGTTTCGTCGGCCAGGGCCGGCATGCCGCCCAGGCGCATGGGCCGGTACAACCGCACCCGGGCCGCCGCCCGCAGCCCGGACTGGATGGCATCCATGTCGGTGCGCGCCGGCTCGTCCGGATCGTGGTGCAGATCCCGCACCTCCCCGTAGTGGACCTTGATGTAGCTGTCGATGGCCTGGCGCGCGTCATCGTCTCCGGCGAACCGTGCCACCTGCCGCGCCACCCGGAACAGCCAGGCCTGGGCGAACACGTTGCCCCGGCGCACCCGCTCCTGCTCGTCGATCTCCCCCAGCTCCTCCATGAACCGCCGCCGGGCACGCTCGAGATGCCGGTGCAGCACCTCGAAGGTGTAACCGGCGATCTCCGGACCCGCGCCCAGGCCGATGAACCGCAGCTCGGTGCGGCGGCCGAAGGCCCGGGCCACGAACACCCGGCAGGCGAAGGCGTCGGCCACCACCTCGGCCAGGGCCAGCAGCCAGAACGGCGGGGTGTAGCGCTCCGAGGCGGCGACGGCGGACTCCGCCACCGGCGCCGCCCGCACCAGGTCCTCCGTGATGCCGTACTTGCGCATGAGCCGCTGGGCCTGGCGCAGAGCGGCGGCGGCCTCGTTGGCATTGCACGATTCCGCCAGCCGCAGGCACTTGCAGATCTTCTCCACCACGCGGCTGCGATCCATTCCTCCTCCCTGTGCCAGGGTCAAAGACCCAGTCGTTTTCCAGTTTTTACCACTTTTCCTCGAAAAGTTAAATGCTTATGGGTCCACCCGGCCTCCGTGACCCACCCGCCCCATACCTTCGGGCACTGGCCGCCGGGGGGGCCGACGCGCTACATTTGACCAAAGACCACGCCACCATGACCATTCCCCTGCACAAGGCCGGGGCCTCGGCGGCCCTGTTCGCGCTCATCCTGCTGGGCGCCGTCCTGCTGGTGCCGCGGGGCGGCGGCGGCGCCTCCCCGCCGCTGGCCGTGTTCATCCCCTACCTGCTGGCCGTGGGCGGCGCCGCGGTGGCGGTGGTGTTCCGCCAGGCCCGGGAGTTCAACCTGTTCCTGCTCCTGGCCCTGGCCTGTTTCGGCCTCGAGGCCTACGCCTGGGGTCCGGGGGCCGGACAGGAAGGGCAGCTCCTGCTGGAAGGGCTGCTGGCCCTCCTCGTTCCCCTCAACTTCATCCTCGCCGTGGCCCTGCGCGAGCGCGGGGTGCTCAACCATCACGGGCTGCTGCGGGTCATCCTGCTGGCGGTCCAGGCCAGCGCGGCCATGCTGCTGCTGCAGCTCCGCCCGCCGGCCCTGGCGGCCGCCCTTCACGCCCGCTGGTTCGATCTGCCCGCCACCGGCTGGTTCGACCTGCCCCATCCCGGGCTGGCGGCGGCGGTGGCGGCGCTGGCGTTTCTCGTGGCCCGGGCGCTGCTGGCCCCGTCCGTGCTGGCCAACGGCCGCATCTTCGCCCTGCTGGCGGCGCTGGCCGCCGTGGCCCAGGTGGGGGACCCCGTGGCCGCCCGCCTGTGGCTGGCCATCGCCGCCTTCATCCTGCTCGCCGCGTCGGTGCTCAATGCCTACAGCCTGGCCTACCTGGACGAGCTCACCGGCCTGCCCTCGCGCCGGGCGCTCAAGCAGGACCTGCAGCGCCTGGGCCGGCGCTACACCCTGGCCATGCTCGACGTGGACTACTTCAAGCACATCAACGACACCTACGGCCACGACGTGGGCGACCAGGTGCTGCGCATGGTGGCGGCCCAGATCCGGCGCACCCCCGGAGCCCGGGCCTACCGCTACGGGGGCGAGGAGTTCGCCCTGGTGTTCGCCGGCCGCGACGCCGACGAGACCCAGGTCCAGCTCGAGGCCCTGCGCCAGCGCATCAACGAGACCCCGTT
>JALSIK010000184.1 GCA_026990045.1 Chromatiales bacterium
ATCACCTGTGGCGTGCCCTGCGTCCCCGTCCCGCGGGGCGCTGGTGGTCGCGCGCCCTGGGCCGCGGCCTGACGTTCCTGGCGGTGGCCGTGGCCTGGGTCTTCTTCCGCGCCGAGACCTTCGACGGGGCCTTCGCCATCCTGCAGGGCATGGTCAACCTGCCCCACACGCTGCCCCGGCACCTGGGTCCGCTCGCACCGTGGCTGTCGGCCATGGGCTTCCGCTTCGAGGGTCCGTACGTGAGCCACGACGACCTGGTCCTGGTCGCCTGGCTCGCCCTGTTCCTGGTCACGGTGCTGGCACTGCCCAACACCCAGCAGTGGCTCGAGGGGCGGCCCCGGGCACGGCCGCGGGCCTGGAGCCACGGCGTGGCCTGGGCCGCCTGCAGCGGCGTGCTCCTGGGCCTGGGCATCCTCGGCCTGTCCCGGGTCAACGAATTCCTTTATTTCCGGTTCTGACTCCCGTGGGGCGCGCCGCCACCCGCATCGCCGTCACCCTGGGCACCGCCGCCGCCCTGCTGGCCGCCACCATGGCCCTCAACCATGCGGTGGACCCCCTGTGGTATTCCGGCGGCAACAAGCTGGGCGGCAGGAACTTCGTTTTCAACGAGCGTCACTCCAAGATCAACCTGCTGTGGCCGGAGCGTCACGCCTACGACTGTTTCATCTTCGGCTCGTCGCGCGCCACCCTGCTGCACCAGTCCGACCTGAAACGGCACCGCTGCTTCAATCTCGCCTTCTCGGCCGCCACGCCGCCCGAGGTGCTGGCCTATGGCCGCTACCTGGTGCGCCATGGCATCCGCCCCCGCCGCGTCATCGTGGCCGTGGACATGCGCAACTTCTCCCGCCGGCGCCTGGCGCGGGAGATCCCCGACTTCGTCGCCCGCGGGGCGCCCCCGCCTTCCGCCCTCAGCGGACTGGTCTCGCTGGACGCGGCGCTGTTTTCCATCCGCACGCTGCTGGGACACAGCCCCTACGCGCGCTATTACGATCATCGCTTTGACGTGCAGGTGCTGCCGCGCGCCCGCGCCATGACCATCCCGGCCTGCTTCTCCGACGTGGACCGGGGACGCCCCTTTACCACCGCGCACCTGCACTACTACGCGGCCCTGCGCGCGGTGTTTCCCGGCAGTGAATTCGTCGGCTATACCGCGCCCATCAGCGCCTGGGACATGACGGTGCTGCGCGCCGACGGCAGCCTGGAGAGCTATCTCGATACCCAGGTGGCCGTGGCCCGGGTCTTCGACCGTTACTACGATTTCGCCGTGCCCTCGGCAATCACCGCCGATCCCCGCAACAGCTACGACGGTGACCACTTCATGCCCCGGGTCAACCGCCTCATCGCCGCGACCCTGGACAGCGATGTGCCGCGTTTCGGACTGGCCCTGCACCACCTGTCCCCCGGCGCCTACCGCCGGGCCTTCCGCCGCGCCCTGGACGCATTCAGCCGGCGCACCGGTCCCATTCCCCTGCGGCGGGATTGCGGCCGCCGCCCGGCGGTGCGCTGAGGGCACGCCCGCGCCTGCCCCGGCTAGCCGGAACCGGCCCCTGCGAAAGGATTAAAGGGCGCAGCGAGGCCCTGTGCTAGACTCGCCGGCAGCGGGAGCGGAACTCCGCCCGCGGCCCGCGACGACTCGAGGAACACCACGGAACCATTGCCCATGACTGCCACCGATTCCACCGCCGCGACGCCCGCCGCCACGCGTTCCTGGCGCAGCCTGCTGCGCCGGGCGCTGTACCGGTGCGTGCCCTTGGGAATGCGCAAGCGCGCGGCCATCTGGATCTGCCGCCGCCAGGGACTGCCGGTGGAACGGCGCGCCTGGCTCTCGGCGCGCCTGGTGGGCGACCTGGCCGAGCGCGACATCAATGCCTACCACAAGTTCCTGTGGGAACATCACCTGTTCTACGCCCATACCTACGAGACGGAACTGCGCTTCGGGCGTGAAAACATCAACGGCACGCGCCTGATGTTCTTCGACGACATGGTCCGGGTGCTGCGCGAGCAGGGCCGGGACCCGGCGCGGGACATCCGCTCGGTGTTCGAGGTGGGCTGCTCCCTGGGCTACCTGCTGCGCCACCTGGAAACCGAGGTCTTCCCGGCGGCGGAGGTGATCCAGGGCAGCGACATCGACGCCTATGCCATCGAGCGGGGGCGGGCACACCTGGCACACCTGGGGTCCCGCGTGGACCTGCTGCACGGCGACATGGCATCCCTGTCCGGGTCCCTGGCCGGCCGGCGCTACGACGTGGTGTTCGCGGCCGGGGTCCTGCTCTACCTCACCGAGGATGCGGCCGGGCGCCTGGTGGCCGACATGCTGCGCCACACGCGGCACCTGCTGGCCATCGCCGCCCTGGCCCACCCGGAACGGGACAACCGCGAGCTGGAGGCCTCGGTCACCCGCGCGCACGATGGCACCTGGATCCACAACGTGGACCGCATGCTGGAACGGGCAGGGGCCCGCATCGTCGCCCGGCGCTGGGAAGGTCCCCGCAAGGTGGACGGCAATACCATCTACTTCCTGTTCGCGGTTCCCGCCGCGTCCTGACCCGGTGCCGCCCGGCGCACGGCGGGGCATGTCCCTGCGCGAGGCGCCGCGCGGGTCATCCCGCCCCGAGACGCGCCAGGACTCCCCCCAGCGCCCGTTCCACCGCCTGGCGGCGCACGGCCTCGCGGTCGCCGTCGAAGCGCTCGGTGCGCACCGCCGCGGGCCGGCCGCCGCCGGCCCAGGCGAAACAGACGGTGCCCACCGGCTTGCCCGGTACCGCGCCGCCGGGACCGGCGATGCCGGAGACGGCCACGGCGTGGTCGGCATGGGAATTGGCCAGGGCGCCCTCGGCCATGGCCCGCACCGTCTCTTCGCTCACCGCGCCGCAGCGCGCCAGGATCTCCGCCGGCACCCCCAGCATGTCCTCCTTGGCCTCGTTGCTGTAAGTGACGAAGCCGCGCTCGAACCAGCCGGAGCTGCCGGGAATGTCGGTGAGGACCTTGGCCACCCAGCCGCCGGTGCAGGACTCGGCGGTGGCCAGCCGGTGGTGGCGGGCGTGCAGGGCGTCGCCCAGGCGCGCCGCCAGGGCGCGCAGGTCGGCGTCGGAGGGAACGGCGCCCATGGGCCGGACCCGGCGCCGCTCAGTCGAGGACCTGCTTGATGACGGCGCCGATCTCGTAACCGTCGCCGCGGCGCTGCTTGTCCACGCGCACGATCTTGACCATGGCGTGCAGCGGCGGGGTGACGG